>CAZEYY010000004.1:14832-59012 GCA_964516485.1 uncultured Rikenellaceae bacterium | reverse complement strand
TAGGTGGTGGTTCCAACTGTACGGTTTGTTGTGAATGTAGTTACCGGGACAACATTAGTATTACAATACGTGACATTTGAAGGATCATTGACCTGGCCGGCGGGATTGACTACAACATCTCTTGTAACAGCGGTTCCCGGACATGCTGTGGCACCAGGACCAGTTGGTGTAATAGTGTATGTTACTGTTACAGGATAAGAACCATCATGTGCAAGATTCTGTGCAATTGACAATCCTTCTCCGTCAGGTTGTGTTCCTATAGCAGGTGCTTTGCCTACCTGCCATGTCACAGCCGGAGCATAAGAGACTGCCCAGCTGAAATCAGTATTTGGAACATCTGAATGCAATACAATATTTGTATTTGTATTGTTGCAGATTGTTGGTGCAGCATTGGAGGTTGTGGAAGCATCCGGAATCGGGTTAATATTAATAATAACCGATGCCGGGACAAAAGAAGGTACAAAATCCCCGCAGCCATCCTCAATTGAAGTGATTATCATGGTATATGATCCAACTGCAAGAACACCAAGGTTTATATTTGTATTATCTGCATACGGATTGACCTCGGTCTGGGGTGTACCATTTTTAGTATAATTAAGTATATAAGGAGGAGCTCCTCCGGTAATATCTGACTTTATCCAGCTTGAAGCGCCAAAGCAGGCATCGCCGCTGCTCACAAGAGTTGCAGGACTTAATGATGCACCAACAGTAACAGTTATACTTGTACCCAATGACTGAACCGGACATCCGTAAAAGTCAGTTACAGAGGTGAGCTGGTAAACGTATGAACCAGTTGTAAGCAATCCGGTGGAAACGTTTGTGCCGCTTACATAATTATTTAAAGCAGCCTGGGGAGTTCCATCCTTTGTATAGTTTACAGTATATGGTGATGTGCCACCAGACATAACTATATTAAAATCGGTTGCAGAATTATTACAGATGCTTATATCATCATGAAGCTGCGACAGGGTGAACTGAGGATGGACTGTTACAGTAAGATTGAAAGGAGTACCGGGGCAAGCTCCGTATGAAGGAGTGATAATATATATGACATTGATATTTGCTCCGGTGGTATTTACCAGTGATTCATTTATTAAAGCAGTAGCGCCACTTCCGGCAGGATTTGAAATACCGGGGACAACAGCTCTCGACCACGCGAAAGTTGCACCGACAGTTGAACTTGTTGCTGTATAGGCAAGGGCCTCGTTACTGCAGACTGTCTTGCTTGCAGCACTTGTAATAACTGCTGTCGGATTAACAGTTATGGTAAAAGTCTGGGCAGTTCCTGAACATGAAACACTGTTATTTGTAAATGAAGGTGTTACAGTAATAGTGGCGGTTACAGGTGCAGTAGTTGCATTGGTTGCCGTAAATGAAGCAATATCACCTGTGCCACTGGCTGCAAGACCAATTGATGTGGTATTGTTAGTCCATGAATAAGTTGTTGTTCCACCGGTCCTGGTTGTCGAGAAATTCACTGCGGTTGTTGAAGCTCCGTTACATACGTTCTGGTTTGCCGGATCGTTTACCTGTGCCGATGGATTAACAGTAATTGTAAATGTCTGGGATGGACCGGTACACCCGACACTGTTATTTGTAAAGGTGGGAGTGACGGTTATTGTGGCTGTAACCGGAGCCGATCCTGCATTTGTTGCTGTGAAGGAGGCAATATTTCCGGTTCCGCTTGCGGCAAGACCAATAGATGTGGTATTATTAGTCCATGAATATGTGGTAGTACCACCTGTTCTGTTGGTGGAAAAGTTTACTGCAGCTGTCGCGGTTCCTGTACAACGGGTCTGATCAGCAGGGTCATTTACAAGTGCTGAGGGGTTAACAGTGATTGTAAATGTCTTTGTTGGTCCGGAACAGCTTCTTCCCGCGTATGTAAACGTGGGAGTCACAACAATAGTTCCGTTTATAGGAGAAGTACCCGCATTTGTTGCAGTAAATGAAAGATTCCCGCTACCGCTTGCAGCAAGACCTATGGCAGAATTAGAATTTGTCCATGCATAAGTAGTGGTTCCGACTGTATTATTGGTGGAAAAATTAACTGTTCCTGTCGCGGAATTACAGACCGTATAGTCTGCAGGCTGGTTAACCTGGCCTGCAGGGTTCACTGTTATTGTAAATGTCTGTGCAGTTCCCGAACAGGAAGTACTTCCATTGGTATATGCAGGAGTGACTGTAATTGTTGCAACAACCGGTGCAGTTCCTGTGTTTATGGTATTGAATGAGGCAATATTTCCTGTTCCGCTTGCTGCAAGCCCGATAGATGTGTTGTTGTTAGTCCAGGCATAGGTTGTGGTACCTCCTGTACGGTTAGTAGCAAAGTTGACTGCTGCTGTAGCCTCTCCGTTACAACGCACCTGGTCAGCAGGATCATTAACCTGGGCAGAAGGATTTACTGTAATTGTAAAAGATTCCGATGTTCCTGCACAGCTCCTTGAATAATTAGTATAAGTGGGTGTTACTGTAATTGTGGCAGAAATAGGTGATGTTCCTGTGTTAGTTGCTGTAAAAGATAAGTTCCCTGATCCGCTTGATGCCAGACCTATGGCCGTGTTACTGTTTGACCAGGCATACGTGGTGGTACCTCCTGTATTGTTGGTTGTAAATATAACACCTGTTGCATCAGAATTACATACCACAATATTGGCAGGATCATTTACCTGCCCGTTCGGATTCACCCTGATAGTAAATGTTTGGGCAGTGCCTGAACATGAAACCGAACCGTTAGTAAATGTTGGTGTTACAGTAATGGTTGCAGTAATTGTTGTTGTACCGGAATTGGTGGCAGTGAACGATGGTATATTGCCGGTACCGCTTGCTCCCAGACCTATGCTGGTATTACTGTTGCTCCATGCGTAAGTTGTTGTACCTCCTGTCCTGTTAGTGGAAAAATTCACAGCCGCGGTGGCTTCTCCTGCACACCTGACCTGATTTGCAGGATCGTTCACCTGTGCTGAAGGGTTAACAGTAATAGTAAATGTTTCAGCAGTACCGGCACATCCCACAGTATTATTTGTAAAAGTAGGTGTGACAGTTATAGTAGCAGTTACAGGGGATGTTCCAGTATTAGTGGCCGTGAAGGAGGCAATATTTCCTGTTCCGCTGGCTGCAAGTCCGATAGAGGTGGTATTATTGGTCCAGGAGTATGAAGTGGTTCCACCGGTATTAGTTGTTGAAAAGTTAACCGCTGTTGTACTCCCGCTGTTACAAACAATCTGATCAGCTGGGTCATTAACCTGTCCGGCTGGGTTAACTGTTACTGTAAGGTTAAAGGGGGTACCGGGGCATCCGTTTTTGGATGCAGTGATCACATAGGTAACATTTACCGGAGCTGTTGTTGTATTATTAAGCGATTCATTTATAACTGCTGTGGAACCACTGCCGGCACCATTTGATATCCCGGCAACTACTGCTCGTGTCCATGCAAAAGTACAGCCGGTAGTGGCGCTGGTAGCTGTATATGCTACAGAAGTATTTTCGCAAACTGTTTTCGTTGCAGCGCTGTTAATTGTAACAACAGGATTAAGGTTTGTCGAAAAAGTTGTTGCTGCAGTCGGGCACTGAGGTGCAGAAGTATATCGTGTTACAGCGCTTACAGTTCTTGATCCGGTAGTGGTCCCCGTTGTGACAGTAATCTGTTTTGTTCCTTGTCCTGAAGTAATTGTCCAGTCTGCTGGTACAGTCCATAAATATTCTGTAGCCCCACCAACAGGCATTACAGGAGGATCTGCCACAATTGAAAAAACAGCCCCTGCCTGATTGGTACATACCTCTGCAGGACCTGAGATTGTTCCAGGACTTGTAAGCTGTGAACGAATTGTGAGTGTAACCTGTTCAGCAGGGCCGATACAATTCATTCCAGTAGTGGCTATCTCCCTTACCCAGTAATTATAGGTTCCTGCTGCTGTTACTCCCGGATTGTAAGTTGTTCCTGTGGTTGTCTCATGAGAAAAATCGGCAACATCGTACCAGTGAAGCACACCAGGATTGGTTCCGTTACGGACAGCTGAAAGAACAGTTGATCCTCCAAAACAGATAGTAACGTCCGGAGCTGTAGGAAGAGGAGGTGCAGCAACCAGTCTTAATCTTGAAAACTCCGTAACAGCATCAAGATAAGTTACAGGGTTCATAGCATCGTAAGGGTTACATGGGCCCCAGTTCCTAAGTGTAACATCAAAAATATCATTTTCTGCATCATTCAGAAAATCTCCATCATGGTATATTTCGTAAGTGGTAATAAGTGGAGTAATCCTGGCTTTGGTACCTGCATCCCATAGATATTGAACAACCGGGCCCTCAAAGTATCCGGAAGGAGTTGTATAACCTCCTCCGTTGGGAGTTCCATCAGGATTTACATACCACGGACCCGTTAAGGCTACTCCATTATTATCAGTAACCTGAACCATGCTTGCCCCAACTTTGATATAAACATTTGGAATTCCTTCAGCGGTGTGGGTACCATAAACGAATTGAACATAACGTTCACGAGTGTTAGGGAGATTTGCTTCCGGCAAAGGATACTGACAATCAAAAACTGTAGCATCCGTAAAAGTAAATGGTCCTATATCTTCACCAACACAAAACAGGGTACTTGGATCATCAACTGGAGGATTCAAACCCAAATCACCAGTTCCGGGAGCAGGTGTGCCATTATCTTTCTTATAATTCGGAATTGTAATAAAAACCTGTCTATCTGTGACTGCCAGAGAAGGTGATGGTCCCTGGGCTGCAAGATATGGATAAATAGAAATTACCCAGGTACAATTTGTTGTATTGTCAACATAGCTCGCATACGTATTTGTTTTACTAAAAATCCCGGATCCGACTGGTGCTGTCTCAATATAGTCAGGTTCCGATTTGGGAGTAGGATTTGAATAATTCCATAGAGTTGTCATCCTTGGAACTCTGAAATGGATACTATTTCTAAATCGGGTTGCTATAGTAATATTTGATGTCACATCAACATTTTGAACTGCAGCACAAATATCCACTGGTGGATTTTCTCCATATAATCCATTTGAAAAATCTGCCTGAACAGGAATCCAGTTATTTACTGCTGCCTGGTCTGTAAAATTAGGTTCCACTGGTCCTGTCAGTTCCAATGTTCCAGCAGCAGCGCTGTATGAAACCAGGACACTGTTCCTGTTTGCAAAAGGAATTGAAGAAACCAGAATCAGCCTGACCTTATTGCCCGCCATAATAGGAGCTCCAGATAATGCAACAGGAACAGTATTTACTTTTACAGTCCAGCCGGCTGCGGTACCTGCATTGGTTACAGCTCTGTCAAATTCAACCCAGATAGTTTGCTGGGCATTGTCGGTAAATGTGATCGGATACTGATTAGAAGCAGGTACAGTTGCTATTAAGTAGGTCTGCGCGGAAAGACTGATTGTTGACAAAAATAAAATTGCCAGCAAGGAAAGGATATTTCTTGCTTTCATATATCGGAAGTTTTTTTGTTTCATCATTCAGTAATAAAAATTGCTTTAAAATCCCAAAATGATCCTTAAAAAAAAGCAAATACAAAAAAGCCCGTGAAGGCTAAAAACAAGACAACAAGATAGTAAAAAAGGTTGCATGGAAATTAAGGCGGAAGGCGAAAGGCAGAAGGCGAAAGGGAAAAACTGAAGAATTAGGTTTCGATAGCTGTTATTAATTTTTAAAGGTCAGATCTGACTTGTATGCATATAAGACTGATATACTGCTATATACAAACATTTATATTCTTTAGGAAAATATATCATAAACTGTTGCTTTGTGATATGAGTAAAAAATAGGTAAAATTTTACTTTGAAGCATATTGCTACTTAAAAAGCTATCTCCTAATTTTAGTTTTTCAAATACAAGCTCTACTGTGTACTAATTCTCTAAAGCTATTTTAACACCGGATACTATTATGGTTCCTTTACCTGGTAATATTCGCAGCCTGCATACAAAGAACGGAAAAAATAATTCCACTTTTAGTTCATCTTACAGACTACCTGCAATATCTGTCAGGCATTTTATTGCATCCTACAGGCTTTTGAAGAGATCTGTCAGTCATCCGGAGCAATCTTCTGCCTCTTTGAAGGTTTCTGCCGACGCATTGAAACAATCTTCCAGTCTTTTGAAACCGTCTGTCGGGCATTTGAAACCGTCTTGCAGGCATTTGGAACCGTCTGACTGGTTCCCGGAGGCTTCTGGCAGGATTCTGAAGACGTCTGCCGGGCATCTGGAGCCATCTGCCAGGTTTCCGGGAGATTCTGACAAGACTTTGAAACAAACTGCCTGTACCTGGAAGCAACCTGAATTACCAACAGAAATATCAATCAATTCAATTAAAATAATTACTTACCAAAAACCCTTTTAATCATGACAACAAAACAGGACAACAAGCTTAACATGTATCTGGCCGTCAGGGACTTTCTGGTTCCCAATGATGCTGTGGCCTCCGGTCTTCCGAATTTCAGCGCCAATTTTACAGTGCTGAAGGATTCAATAGAAAAGATCCAGAAGATAGCTGAACTTCAGAGAGGTGATATAACAGGTATCACCAAACAAAAAAAGGAGATAAGAAATTACCTTATTTACCTGGCCGCTGACTGTTCAAGGAAGATCTCAGCCTTCGCAAAACACTCGAATAATACGGCCATGCTGACAGAGGTCAAACTTGGCAAGTCGGGACTTGTAAACGTTTCTGACGTTTCTCTTAAAGATCATGCACAGATAATCTATGATAAGGCACAGGGCAATATAGGAGTGCTTGCTCCTTATGGCATAACTGAAGAAACTCAGAAAAAGCTGCTTGAGGCAATTATTGCCTACAATAACTCTATAGCAAAACCAAGGGTTGGAATCACTGAGAAGAGCCAGGCCACAAAAGAACTTGGAATTCTTTTCAGTACTGCCGATACCGTTCTTGTCAATATGGACTATACTGTTGAAGTGGTCAGGCTCACAAATACTATCTTCTATAACGGCTATAAGACTGCCAGAAAGATAGTGGATACGGGAACATCAAAACTCTCCCTGAAAGCTGTGGCTAAGGAACTTATATCAGGAACACCAATAAAAGGAGTTTCCTTCAGGTTTGCAGGCCATGATCTGAAAACACCCCTTGCCAATGGTGATATTATAAAGAAAACTGCGGAACACGGGAGTTTTAACCTTAAGAATATGCCAGCAGGCACCTATAATGTGATTGTAACAAAACCCGGATATGCTGAGAAGAAAGTATCTGTGAATATTTCTGAAGGAGAAATGACTGAGTTGGTTGTGGAGATGGAGAGGAGTGTGTAAGGGTGCAGGGTACAAGACGCAGGACTCTGGGCAAAACCGATAAAGTTGCGTAATTGGGATTCCCTTCATTAGAGGGGTGGGTTTGAATGGAAAAGGCAGATAGTGCAGAGCGTAACTGAGAATCCCGAAATTTTTTGCAGTTTAAATTTAGCTAACGACATTCTTTGAGCCTCTGTGCATATCCTTTGTGCCCCCTGTGGTTAAAATTTATAATTTAAAAATCAATCCTATGAAAAAGTACATTCTGATTTTGATTTCATTAACAATTCTGTATTCCTGTTCTACCGTTCAGATCTACTCCGACGGGGAACTGAAGAAGAAAACCGGTCTAAAATATTACCCGGTGAAACCCTACCTGCTTGTTGAACTTAAGTCAAACAAGGATCAGACAATAAAAACAAGCGTAATCTACCTGCCTGACATGGCTTCTCCGCAGTATCTCAGGGTTACTCCCGGGATAGGTGCAAATGAACTGAAGATGAGCTTTGCAAATGGCAGTCTCACATCCTACGGATTAACAAGCGAATCGGAAATACCTGAGACTATCAGCTCCCTGGCAACTCTGATCAGCAAAAGCGCTGATGTGGCAAAACAATTAGCCGGGGAGATACCTGTAAAACAAGCTTCAGGTGATGAGAGCTTTTTGCTTTATGAAATAGATGTCATGGTGGATGGTACGGTTCTCAGGAAAGTGGAAATAAAATAGTAACCCTCTTTTTAAACCACAGAGTTCACAGAGTCCCGCCGAAGGCGGGATAACACTGAGAACACAAAGAAAAGAACAAATTGAATTCTTTATGCACTTTGTGTATCCGAAGGACTTTGTGTCCTCTATGGTAAAAATCTTCTTTCTTCTTAATATGAAAAAATACATATTGTTTCTTTATGAGCTGGCACTCTCAAGGAAGAGGAGCGGCTTAAAATCACACGATCATAACATCATCAGGTTTGCACTTGTTGATGAAGATGATACCCCTGAAAACTCCAGGGTGGCAGTACTTACTTACCGGTTGGAAGAACTGGAATTCATGCCCAAGGAAGAAATACTGAAGATGCTTGGGTCGGGACAGGAAGGAATAATAATCGAAAGAGCCGAAGGAGGTCTCGATGAAAAACAGGTAATCTGCAAGCAGATACTGCCTGGTGAAGATTATGTGACAATCCCGAAATTCACCCTTACTCCCATGCAGAAAAAGGTGATGGATCGTATGACTAACGGATTACAGGCAAAAGAGATAGCACAAGAGTTGAACCTCAGCTACCATACGGTGAAGAACCACATTTCCAACGCGTATGAGAAGATGGAGGTGAGGTCGGCATCGGAGGCTGTGAAACGGTATTTGCGATCGCGGAATGTGATGAATTGAAAAGGCGGAAGGCGTCCCGATAGCTATCGGAAGGCGGAAGGGGACGCTTGGCGCTGGGCTCAGGACAATTGTCTTATAAGACAATTAGCAGGACTAAAAAGCGGTGTAAATGATTTGTGTCTTAACAGCCCGGAGGGCTGATAATCCAATAACCATGTTTGCATCCGTGGCAGTGAACAAAAATCGTTAACAACCCCGGAGTGGGTTGAATGAATAGAAGCGCAGGGTGCATAATAATCTGAAAACGATAAACTTCAAACAATCATGCTGAACAAACAAATCAAAGTAAAAGGAGTGAACGAACCGGTAGGAACAGGCTGGCTGCATCCGGCGCCGGACCTGAGGGATTATACCGGTAATCATGAAAAGATAATACCTATCCGGCAAAAACTGAAAATGAGGTCAGGAGATAAGACGCTGCCGGAGAGTGTCGATCTCAGGGAGTGGTGTTCATCGGTAGAGAATCAGCTGAACATAGGTTCATGCACTGCCCAGGCTGCAACAGGTATTATTGAGTATTTTGAGAAAAGAGCCTTCGGAAAGCATATTGAGGCATCCCGGCTCTTCCTCTACAAGACAACAAGGAACCTTATGCAGCAAAAAGGTGATACCGGGGCCTGGATAAGAAATGTAATGGGAGCACTCGTACTTTGCGGTGTGCCTGATGAGAAATACTGGCCGTACAAGACAGAGGATTTTGATAAAGAGCCGGGAAGTTTCATTTACTCTATTGCAGATGAGTACAGTACGCTGAAATACTTCTGTCACGATCCACTCTCCTCCGCTAAAGCTTCGGAAAGCAAAGCAGGGAAGAACAGGCAGGATGTACTCGATTCTGTGAAGAAATATCTCGAAGCCGGTATTCCTTCAATGTTCGGATTCTGGGGTTTCTCTTCCTTCAACGACAGTGATTTCTCCGGTAATATACCTTATCCCGGCAGCGATGAACAGGCTGAGTTTGGACATGCCATTGCCGCAGTCGGTTATGACGACAACAGGAAAATAAACAACACAAAATACAATGTTGAAACAAAAGGAGCTTTACTTATAAGGAACTCCTGGGGAGAGGAATGGGGCGAGAAGGGATATGGATGGCTGCCGTACAGGTATGTAACGGAAGGACTGGCAACCGATTTCTGGTCGGTGCTCGATATGAGGTGGGTGGAGACAGGGCAGTTTGGGATCTAAGGGCGAAGGGCACTGGACTCTTGACGCTGGGCAATAGGCAAGCTACAAAGTTACGTTTTAGGGTTCCCCTCCTGGGAGGCGCCAGGGGTGGGTTCGAAAGGCATAAGGCACTGAGCTCATGACGCAAAGCGTTTTCTGGTTCCCCTCCTGGGAGGGGCCAGGGGTGGGTTTGTAATCAGTAACCGGTAATCAGTAATCAGTATTCGGTATAAGTTTTATGCATTAAATAAAGACACCATGAAATCACAATTTCTAACCTTAGACTACAGGGATTTGCTTCACGGACTTCTGTTAGCATTTCTGACAGCATTAATCACAGGAATAATAGACCTGCTTCAGAAAGGAGCAGTATTCGACTGGCCGGCAGTCAGGACAATACTTATCGCAGGAGTGAGCGCAGCCTTGTCGTATCTGTTGAAGAGCATGCTTTCAAACTCCAGGAATGAGTTATTCACCAGAGAACCTGAAGTTAAAGGATCAGGAACAACAGCATAACAGATTCACCAGCCTGTCAAGGTCCTGTTTCTGCCTGTTCCTTATCTTATTATAATGATCTATCCGCATGGCAGAATTCCCGGGACTGTGTAAATTATCTGATTCAATGGAACTGAGCATTTTCCGGTGGATATCCTTTATGTCAAGCGGATTGAAATAGATCGCCTGATCTCCACATACTTCCCTGACTGCGGCAATATCTGATGCCAGTACAGGAACTCCATACTTCATTGATTCAAGAGGCGGATATCCAAAACCTTCATTCAACGTGGGATAAACCAATGCATGCGAGAGCCTGATGAGACCTTCAAGGTCTTTTCGGACAAGATAATCGAGGAAGACAAAATTTGAAGAATTATTTACCCTGAAAGCAAGATTTCCCATGCCGGTGATCAGCATTTTATAGTCACGATAATCGTGGTGTTTTGTTATCAGGTCATCGAAAGCCCTTATTGCCCTGTGACTGTTTTTTATCCAGATTGAACCTGATAAAACCAGAAAATACCTGTTCTCAGTAAGTCCGAATCTGTTCAGAAGCTCACCCGGATCATTTCCGATTTCTGAATATTCAGTCAGAGGGCTGTAAAAGACTTCTATTTTATCCTCACTAAGACCGGGGAAAAATTGGAGTATTACCTCCCGGGAATGGTTCGATACAGTAATAATTTTGCAGGCACCCAGCATCCAATAATAATGTTTTATTACAGATTTTCTATATGATCCCGGAAATAATATTTTATAAAGATATTTTATCGCGGATCTGCAAGTCTGAATATAAAACAACTCATCTTTATCAAAGGGGTATTCCAGTTGTCTTAGCCCATGAATTGTTATTATCACTTTAAAGTGTTCTGACTGCCTTTCTGCAAGTAGTTTAAACCGTTCATCAGGGAGGGCGGTATAAAACAGACTTATCCCGTACTTTTTAATAAAATCACAGATCAGATCAATATCGGTACCTTTAATTGAATTAATTGAGTGTGCCTTCAAAAGCTCAGATAATTCTTCATCAAGAGGGAGGTTATCATTTAATAAGACATAAACTGAATCCGGACAAGTTTCAATCAACCTTAAAAAAACAGCCCTGGCATATTCGCCTCCGCCATGATTCTTGATTTTTCCGGCGGCCTGTGTTGCTGAAAGATCAAAAAGTATCTTCATGCCTGTTTGAATCTATCCTGAAAAGATGGATTTTTTAACATAATTTCCCTGCTTTCAGGGTAGTTTTCAATAAACCATACCAGAAAGGCAGTCGGATCGATCTTTTCATTCAGCATTTTTTGTCTACGTATGGCAAAGGTTGCTGAAAGATCCGGTAAATCAAGCAATTCAATCGCTTTCTCCAAAACTCCCTCTGAATTCCTGAATCCGGATAAAAGACCATATTGCTCCTGTTCTTCAAGGGTTCCGGCGGTAATTGAATTGACATATATTGATGGCACTCCAAGCATTGCACACTCTGAGGCCATAGTGGCTCCTTCTCCGACAAAAAGGGTTGCAAAAGCCATAACATCATGTATCTTCTCCGGAGAAACATTCAACCTGTACTTTTCAAAGATTGCCGGAAGTTCTGTTTCAGAGGAGATGAAGAGCCTGATCCTCCCTTCCAGTTCCTTAATAAGGGATAGTTTATCTTTCATGCTGAACCCACTCTGACCAAGATCATGGTTGGCATTCCAGGATACAAAACGCAGCAATGCAAATCGTTCGGACCCTGCAACATTTATTTCATTCAGCACTTTTTCATCCGGATTGAAATATAAAGGATGAAGAGAGCAGAGCTCCATGAAGCTGTTTATCCTGATCTGTTTTCTCCTGAAGCTTATTTTATAACTGGCCGGATTTATTATAGTTTCTGTAAATGGTTTATAGAAAAACCTTCCAAACGTGGCTGCTTCAGTATCATCAAGAGCTATATGGGGTTTACCCATAAGAAAGGCAGCATGAGCTCCATAAGGAGAGGCAAAGCTCAGGAAAAGATCAGGCTTAAAATTTTTAGCTGTTGAATAAACAATCGTGTCTCCTTTGAAAAGATACATTATCTTCCCAATTACACCTTTTCCACCTCTTCCTCTAGGGAAATATTTAATATTCAAGGAATCCAAAAGTTTAAAAACCACCTCCTTGTCACGGGCAGAAACACAAAACTCATGTCCTCTTTCTGACATGAGCCTGATAAAATTCTTAAAATAATGGACATGGGCAGGGTGCCCTATATCAATGTATATTCTCATTTCTCAATATGATTCAGCCAGCCATTGGATGCTTTAAACAAAGACTTGCTATTTGCAGGAATTTCAGGAATTACATATTCCCTCCCATCAATTAAGACCTTTATTTCATTTAGATCAGTTGTAACAATACGGTACTTTGAAATTTTAAATGCATTTGTAATAACAGGTATTTTCAGATAATCAAATCCCATTAATTCTGCACACACAGCATCAACAACAGCAGGGTTCTTACCCTGGATTATATAATTCATTTTTTTAGGATCAGGGATCTTTGGACCATTCCCTTCCCCGCAGATAATTGCATCCACAACGGCGATATACTTTTTCCTGAATTCAGGCTTATCAGGTCTGAGGGCGCCATCAGGATTCGAATACATGAGTACTTTGTTAATATCAAGGATCATTCTCCAGATTGTATCATTACCGTACCAAGCTCCGCCACGAATAGTTTCCCTGTTATTACCAAAAATTTTCTTCCCCAGCCTCATAAAAGGACTAAAGAAACGTGAGAGCACTGGACTGGTCCGGATATATTGATGAATCAAGGGCATAAGCGCTCCCTCGATCCTTTGTTTGGTTCCTGAAAGGTAAAACTGGTCTCCTCCTTCTTCATGCAGTCCCAGGGAACAGTGAGGGAGATAGTTTCTGTAAGTATTTATGCCAACCAGGTTCTTCAGACAGCATGTAATGCCCGCTTTCTTATGAGTCTTTAACTTTGGAAGATTTATGAACAGATCGCATTCAATGACTGTTCTCGATACCCTGTAAAAATTGTTCTTCCCGTTATGTGCCCTGTTTGTTTCTTCGATGTCCGAATCCGCACCATAATATCCTTTTTTTGACCTGATATGATTATGGAACTCACTTAAATCTTCTGTAAGGTCAGATTGAGTGCTGCCTCTGGGGTCCCCAGAATTTTTAGATCGTTTAACAACGACATTTCCGTCATCAATCCACACTTCATCCCGCAAATCTATGATTTCAATTTCGACATTTTTTTCAGCGGCTTCAGCTTTCCATACTTCTATAGGATAATAAGACAAAATCTTTTCAAATGAAGATGAGAATTCAGGTCCGTCAATTATACTGATCCTTCCGCCTGAAGGCATCATGGATAACACTTTTCTCAAAACTGCAGAAACAACCGCAGGATGTGTAATTACATATTCCCACTGACCGGGTCTTTCAAGGTGTGCTTCACGGACCAGGTTCGGTTTCAGTACTATTTTCCCGGCTGTCTTTGCAGGTTCGAACAATAAATCATCAAGAGCACCGAATATTCTGTCTTCGTTGTATTCCTGTATACTGTTCACCAATACAAGATTTTCCATTAAATCTCCTTAAGATAACTTATTACTTTTTGCGCAAGAACTGCCTGACTTTCAGCAGAATATTTTTCCTCAACTGTTTGTCTTGCCTTTAAGGCATATCTGATACGAAGTTCCTCATCATTCAGTAATGATCTGACAGCATCAGCAAAGCTTTCAATATCCAGATAATCCTTAATTACCCTGGAATTGACATAATTAACAGCAGCTTCAGCAACATTCCCGACATCTGATATTACCGGGACGCATCCGGTTGCCATGGCTTCAAGCATTGAAGTAGGCAGACTGTCACTTCTTGAAGGCATTAAAAGAATTTTTGAATCCCAAAAATACGGCAGAGTATTTCGTTCATACCCTAAAAATGAAATTGTATTTTGAAGTTTTAAACTTTCAGATAACTCTTTGGCCTTATCCAGTAATTTTCCGTCTCCAATCATTACAACTTTAAGTTCAGGGTACTCAGGTCTTAATTTTGCCACAATTCTGATGATCCTGTCGGTCCCTTTCAGCTCAATAAAGGAGCCGACATAAAGGATATCTATATGTCTTTCTGACTTACTAAAAGCAAATTTTTCGGTATCTATTGCTCCGTTGAATAAGAATAGCTTTTGCTGATCAACACCGGATTGAATAAGATAATTCCTGTCCGTTTCTCCTTTAACAGTTAATGCATCACACCCTTTGAGCTGCCAAAGGTTAATATTTTTCCAGATTGATTTAAAAGGTAATTCTGTCTCAATTTCCAGGATGCTTCCAATAACAGAATTAACGCATTTTACACCCGATATACGCGATACAATATAACTATTCAGTCCTTTGGGTAGACAATATACTCCGTTAATAAAATCAGGGTTAAGCTTAACAGCAAAATAAAGAAGCTGAAGCGGCTCAAAAAAGAAACGGATAGCTTTTCCCAGAAATGAGGGCTTTATTTTTCTTATCCATTCAGGGACTGTAATATAAGTGCATTTAGGTATTTCGAAACCTTTTGTTTCGCTGAAAATGTATATTGAATTCACCTTCTCCAGAACTGCGAAAGGCATAGCCTTGGCTGCAACAAGACTGTGACCAGTGCGTCCAGTAACAATGAACATATTTACTCCTTTTGAATTATTCAAAGCGCAAGCTTAATTTCCGGATTTCTGATCAGAAACCTCCTTTTGCCCGAAAAAAGTAGCGGAAGTTCATCATGTATTTCGATCTTTAACCTCACTTTCTCTCCCAGTTCTTTCTGCCAGTGACTGAATATTTTTTTTTCTGTTTCAGAGGAATATGTTTTGTCAACAACAAGTCTGAATATAAATTCATCGGGTGATGTTTGTTCAATCTGAAACTGACTGATTGAAGAGAAATATTCAAAATAAATTGTAAACAGATGAACGATAAGGTAATTCCCTGAGGGAGTAATCAAAACATCATTATCCCTGCCTGTAATTTTTTTGAGCCGGAAGAGTTCCCTCCCCCCTGTACTGGCGGGCTTAGACTTCTCCACAAGGTCATGGGTATTGTAGCGTATTAGGGGCATGGCATAGTTGTGAAGATCAGTGGTAATATGGAATCCGTCAATACCATGTGATACTTCATTGAAATTACTGTCCAGAACCTCTGTTACCGCATATTCCATTGAGCCAAGATAGGCATCACGTTCAGGGTTCTCATAGTATAATGCGCCTCCCTCGCAACTATAAGAATCAAAGACAGGACAATTGAACCTATCCTCTATTAAAACCCTCGATTCCGGAGTTAGTAAATTGCCGGTAGTATTGATTGCCCTGATCCCATACAACTTTTTATTGCTGTCGCGTAAAATCTTAGACATTAATACCAAAGGATCAGGGTAACAACGAACATAAAGTGGTTTTTTTTTCTCCAGCAAAGTGATAGTATTCTCTAGACTATGCCGTGAAAGATCAGGAATATAAAGATATGTACTCCGGTTTATCAGGTCCTGCAGTTTTTTTACTTTTAATGTACGTATATTTTGGCTTAACTTGACATAGTGATCCCCAAGACGATATCCCATCCATGACCAGCCACGCAAGGCTGCTGCATATTTCATACTGTAAGCATTCGGCGACAGGAAGAATTCAAATGGTTCCCCTGTAGAACCACTTGAATATTGTCTTAATGCTTTTTTAAAGTCAGTATTGCGTGAAATAAATTTGCCTGGTGATTTTCTTATTTCTGTTTTAGATATAACAGGCAGTTTCTGTAAGTCGGCAAGTCCATTAAAATCACCGGGTTTAAGATTTTCCCTTTGGAACCATTCAGAATAAAATGGCACATTAATATAAATGTGCTTGATAAGCTCTTTAAATCTTGATTCCTGATACCTTAACAATTCCTCTCTGGTCCAGAACTGGCTTTTATTAAGGAACTTAAAACTCTTCGATATACTTAGACCCTGAATTCTGTCACTCACAGGAAGTACCAGATTCTCATTTATGAAGTTGAAAATCATTTAACTTTTCCCTTTTAATCTTACGTAATTCCAGCCCACAATCATAACAATAGAAGCAACCAAATAAAGAGGGTACCATTTCTTGTTTCTAATATGAAAAATCCCGTAAGCAGCCAGGATCAATAGAAAAGGCTTTGCAGGATAGGAGAATCTTACTGAAGTAAACATCATCGCTTTCAGCAAAACAAACTGATATCCAATAATGAAAGCAAGTAAAACCGACATTTCTTTTCTTTGGTAACGTATTGCATAAAATAATCCGTAAATGCTGAAAAATGCCAGAACTATCCAGAATAAATTTCCTGCTACATGGTAATAATATTCAGAATGTGGCAATCCTCCAGCATTGGTAACAAGTACAACGCTCGGGAAAGGAGAGATTAATGCCAGTCCTGCAAAAACAGGAGTTCCAACCAGGGCAACAAATGGATTAATGTTTTCCATATAAGAGAGTCTCTCCTGGGTAAACTCGTCAACGTTAGTATACTGATTGTAATACTCATCATATTTGCCAGTGGATTTCAAAAAATATACATATATTAAAATCACAATTCCTGCAAGTAATATATTAAGTAAGACATTTTTAAGTCTGTATTGCATAAAAAATGAAAAACCCAGCACCATTAATAGAAGAATACTTATTGCTGATCTGAAAAAGAACAGAAGCGTAATAAAGATCATAGCTTTAAGTAAAAAGTGTAGCTTAATTGACTTTTGAGCTTTTACCATCAGGATAAGAGACTCAGTGATTAATAAGACCATCATGCTTTCCTTAAGCAAAATTGATGAGTAAAACCAGGAAATCGGATATAGAACAAGCAATACGCCCGCTAGTCGTGCCGCTTGTTTGTCCATAAGTAAACTGGCTAATTTGTAGCCTCTTAAAACTACAAAACTTCCAAATAAACAAAGCACAGTTTTAATTAGTATTGGAGAATGGCCAAATAACATAACAGGAAACATAAGAAATGTAGAGAAACCCGTATCTGAAAGATCATTTCTATAACTTTCAAGTATATGATAGTATGCCTCCTTTATTGATTGTTCTTTCCATATTTCTACTCCTTCTGTTGCTACCCTGTAATATACCATCTCGTCTCTGGCTCCAACAGTATAAAACAAATCCCATGTTTTATAAGAAATTAAGAGCAATACGAACATCGTTAATAGCCTTATTAAAAAAGCACTCCAGAATAGTTTATAGAGAAAGGCTGATTCACTTTGATCTGGGCTCCCCTGGAGAACCCTGATTCCTGCAATTGAAAGAATAAAAATAATTATAGCTGCTGCTATCCATTCAATTCCATAAAGCTTACCAGGAAATGTCAGGTACAATACCATAAAAAGCCCGAAAATAAAAATAATTACCTTCCGTGAAATATCAGTAGTCCACAACATTTGAATCTTATAAGCCTGATGCTATTTTGAGGAATTGTTTTGCCCTGTTATCTGAAGAATTTTCTTCAGCTATTCTTGCTCCTTCTTCAATAAGTCCTGCATCCTTTGACCCGGATAAAGCTAATCTGATTTTAGCAACAAAATCCTGCCTGTTCTCAGCTATAAATACCAACTTCTTAAATGATGAATACTCAGCATTAAAGTTATAGGTAACAAAAGGTTTGCCAAATGACATATATTGGTATTGCTTATTGTTGTTTAAATATTTAGCGTATTCGTGATCAGGTTTTGCAGCAACAAGTCCGATATCCCAGTTTATTACAATCTCAGGAAAACTGTCAAATGGAATAAAACCTAGATGCCTGACATTTGGAAATCCCAGAAGCTTTTGAAAAACAGGGTTCTCATTCTCTTCAAGTTCAACTTTCCCTGCGAGTTCAAAATTACAATCAGGTATATTTTCAGCAAGATAAATTAATAGCTCAAGATCAATTACATAATTAATATTACCCGCCAGGCCGATTACAGGTTTTTCCCTTTCACGAATAGCAGCTTTCCATCTATCATAATTCCAAAGAATCGTATCTACTGAATTTGGCCACAAGTGTACGTTATCCGGGATATAACCGTAGTATTTCGAAAAATAATAAGTACACAGGTTTCTGCTTATTGCGAGTATTGCATCGGCTCTTTTTATTATCTGTAGCTCCTGAAAATAACTGCCTTCATCCTGCAACACGCTCGGGTCGCGTACCAGATAAATCACTTTATGCTTTTCCGAAATAAAATCAAGAAGACAATACTGATTTGGATCTATCAGGAAAATAATGTCAAACCCCTTAAAAAAAGATCTCCATTTCAATCGCCTTATTAAGGACTCCAACAAAGGCAGTACCTTGAATTTTCTAAACTTCACCGGAATCCAGAAATAGTAAAAGTGAAAATTAATCTCAGGTTTAGACTTTCTATTTTTACCAATATTTCGTATGGAATTAAACATTAAAACTTCCATCTCTGGACTTAACCTGTGAATTGATTCAATTGTTGCCCGCCTTGTATGATTTACAAAGTCAAGTCCGCTGATTACTGTAAGTATTTTCAAGAACGATTAATTGAATTTGGGATATGGTAGGAAAACAATGTCTGCAACAGGATGTCCTCTGACTCATTTTAATCTTTAGAATCAGGAACCAAAGACCTGACATTTTCACCGAATAATTTATAATTATTTTCAGCACTGAAATTTTTCTCCCAGTTTTCTCTGGAACGGCTTCGTTTCAACTGCCAGTCCTGAAAATTACTGAAGAGATCTATAAGAACTTCTGCTATCTCTTCATCTGAAGGATCAGATGACAATAAATATCCATTATAGTTGTCAACAATTTCACTTGTTCCTCCTACGTCAGTTGCAATCACAGGTATTCCGAAAGATTGCGCTTCCATTATCGAAACAGGAATACCTTCTGATTCACTTACATTCATAAAACAACTGAAGAAGTTTCTGGAATAAAGTTCAAAAATTTCATTCCCTGAAAGAGTCCCTGTAAAATGAAATGAGCCTCTGGTAAGCTTTTTTTCCGCAAGTTCTTTAAGCTGACCCGACAATTCTCCTCCTCCTATATGAGTCCAGTTAATTGAGATCTCTCTGTGTTTCTTCTGAAAATAACTTATGCCATCGATTAGAAGGTCAACCCGCTTGACTTTTGATAAACCCGAACATGATACAATGTTGAATTTTCCCTTATAATCAGTTGTAATTATATTGGTGTTCACTGTCCCCAAACGACTCAGTTGAAACTTATCCGAAAAATTACCATACCTCAATTCCAAATATTTTCTGCCAAATTCCGAAATACAATAAACACGATCAATAGTATTGAAAATGTATGGTTTAAAATAGTTTTGAAGGTACTCGCCTCTCTCATTATACAGATCAAATCCGTGAATCCTTGATATTAAGTACTTTATCTTTCTCTTATTTTTAAGTTCAGTAAGGGCGAGAGTAGGAGCAGTCAGCCAGTAAGTATAAAATATGGTTTCAGATTTTTCATATTTTAATCTGCTTATCCAGCCGCCCACCAGCGAAATATAGCCGCATGTGTTAAGCAGCGAGTTAATTTTTAAAGGCTTTATTCTGAAAATATTCCGCCAGAAAAGGGATGAGAACAATCCTGCAACCTTTCTTCTAAACGGGAATATTGATCTTATAAAAATGGCAAGATCAGGTTTCAGAATTATTTCAGGACTGATTATGTGAGAATGTGATTTATCATTCCACCTGACAGGATAAACAAAAATCTGCATAAATTTCTTGCAGATTATATTCAGTTCCGGAGCTATGAATCCTGTATCAATATCAGGGTGCCCCTCTGTAAAAATTATAAGTGTCGAATTCTGCACTTTTTAAAAAATCTCCTTTTCTATCTCAGTCTGTGAAGGATAATTAATAAGTACAGCTTTAAGCCGGCCGTAAAATACAAACAAACTGCCCGCCGCAGCACCTGAAACATCTGTCTTGAGCACAGCTTTAATATCACTAAGCGAGGAAGCCCCACCAAGGGCCACAATTGGTATTTTAACTTTAGCTGATATCTCCTTTAAAAAATCTATGTCATATCCCTGATATGTACCATCCCTGTCAACCGACTGTATAATTATTTCACCGGTCCCTTCCGTTTCAAGCGACTTAATATAATCGTATGGATTAAGCCCGGTTATCTTCCTGTTAATATGATCATATACACGAAATGAGCTATCTTTTGCTTTTATAACATCGACACAAACAACAAGGCTCTGGGATCCTATAATACGAGAAGCTTCACTGATCAGTGAGAGGCTTCCAAGGAGGACACTGTTCAGTATTACCTTTTCGTATCCCAGATTAATTATCATTTTTATTTCCTGAATATTTTTAATCCCACCTCCGTATCCCAGAGGCATAAAGGCTTCCCTGTTAAACCTGTTGAGAAGAGGCCAGTCAATGCCAGCTCTCCGCCTTGAGGCTTCAATATCAAGAATAACAAGTTCATCTACCTCTTTCTCATTATATATCTTAATTGCATTTATAGGATCGCCAATATATACAGGGTTTTTAAACCCGATTGTTTTCACCAGACCCTTATTCTGGACAAGCAAAACGGGAATAATTCTTGGCCTCAGCATAAGTCAACGAAACCTTTAATTAAACCCATTCCATATTTATGACTTTTTTCAGGATGAAACTGTGTAGCATATATATTATCTTTCTGAATCGCCGAAACGAAATCGAAGTTATAGTTTGTTGTCGCAAGTATATCCGAATCCTGGTTACATTTCACATAAAATGAATGTACAAAATAAAATCTCGGATTCTCAGGTATTTCAGACTGGATCAGAGACTCTTTCCTGAACTTTACTGAATTCCAACCCATATGAGGAATTTTTATTGTTTCATCAGTAAAACCAAATTTCAGACATTCTCCGTCAATCCAGCCAAGTCCAGGTGATACTCCTTCTTCGCTTTTTAGGGTAATTAGCTGCATTCCCAGACAAATGCATAAAACAGGGGTTTTCTTAACAAGAACCTTATAATTAAGAGATTCTACAAGATTATTTTCCTTCAGCCTTGAAATACCATTGTCAAAGGAACCAACACCCGGCAGTATAAGTTTGTCTGCCTTTTGAATATCTTCAGGAGTTGATACTGCTGAAGCAATACTTCCCAGACGCTCGATCATGTTAATAATAGATCCTACATTGCCCATCCCGTAATCTATAACACCTGTCATCTTCTTAAAATCTTTAATAGTTTATTAACCGGGCGAAGAGGAAGAATAGCCAGCCAGAACAAGAAGCTGTTTTCGTAGTTGGGATAGTCTGAGAAAGTTTTGGGAGGAAGATTAATAATTGAATCAAATTCCTCAATTGAAATCTCAAACTTATTGCAAAGATATTTAAGATCTATCCTAAGCTTATCTGAATCGTACAGAGGATGATTCATTTCGTCAGAAGCCTCCTCTCTGCTTAATGCACCGGAACAGATCAGGCTGGATAAATGAGCTCTCCGCTTATCAAATCCGAACTTATGAGGTAAAATATATGCCTGAAAGATTTTAGTGTAATTCGATTCATAATGTTTCATACCGTAATCCTTCCAGCCTAAATCTTTTTTTATTAACTCTTTTGCTGAATTCTTATCATAATCTGTATAGTCCAGAATATTGATCATCTTTATCCCCGGAACAAAACTTTTAAACATCCATCTGTAAACAAAAGGGATAAATCCATAATGGGGGAAATTGGTTAATTTACCAGATCCGAACTGTTTATGCACAGATCTGATGTACTTCCAGTCGTAGTGGCCATGTGACCATGAAACAGGAAGTATAGATTCACTGCTCCTGTTAAAACCTGTAATTACATATTTGATATTGTATTTCTGTGCAACTTTGAACATGCTTGAATGAATTGCATGATCTGAAGGAATCTCTGAATCGGGAGTTGAAGACCTGAGGAATGCAAGCTGCAGATCCTTGAATTCTTCCCAGTTTAAGACCCAGGTAAAAAGATCAATATCAAGTTTTCTGCAGATGTTTTCTATATTGCTGACCGCTATTTCTGAGTTCCACCCATTGTCAAGATGTACTGCCAGCGGATTCATTCCAAGTTCTCTTACAATCTTGGCTACATAACTGCTGTCAACACCGCCGCTCAAACCGATAATACAGTCATATCTACCATTTCCCGAACTTTTAACTTTCTGGACAATATTATTCAATGCTTCTGTCTTCTGTGAAGGCGAAAGGGCAAAGATCCCTGTTTTAAGAGTTTTTAGTGCCCCTTCACAATGATTACAAAAACCTGATTCGTTGAATCTTATATCAGGGTCAGATGTATCCATAAGACATCTCTTACAAATTCTGTACTCCACTCCCAAATAATTTTTTAAAACGTCTTTTTAATCCGATAAATGACCTAAACTCATGATAAAGAAATAAGTAATAATAACCAGTCAGAGAAAGTTTCAGTTTTGTTTTTACAATTTTTGACTTATCACCATTTTTGTCAATAAGATGTCTTGCTGAACGGATTAAATCCCTGGTTGCTTTTTTTACATCCGCAGTTTTCTGTCCCTCATACCATCTGAAAATACCAATTTCCAGCGGAATATTAGTTATTTGTGTACCTTTTAATAGCAAATCACCCCATAATTCATAATCCATAGAATAATGATTGTCAGTCCTTACACCCTCGATTTCTCTTATTTTCCGAAGAGGATAAAGGGTTGCCTGCTGGGCAATTGAATCATTCTTTCTCCATCTCCCTTTAATATCTACCAGTTCTTCAAAGTTCGAGATCGATGAGGTGGTTGCCCCTATGATCTTACCTTCCCTGTCTGCAAGGAGACACTTACCGATATAGAGTCTGTTGTTTTCTGAATAGTAGTTTGCAATAAACCGATTAAGAGAATTAATGCAAAGAAGATCATCGCTGCAAATCCAGTTTACCAATTCTCCTGTCGCCCTGTTAAAGCCTTTATTTATAGCTTCACTCTGGCCAAAATCTGTTTCACTTACCCAGAATGTTATCCATTTTTCGTACTTTTTAATTACATTTATTGTGTTATCGCTGCTCCCTCCGTCAATTATAATATATTCGAGATTAGGATAATTCTGCAGAAGTACTGACCGGATCGTCTCTTCAATAAACTCCCCCTGATTATAACTTGGTGTAATTATACTTATTTTTGGCCATTCGGTGCCATCGGGCTTACGGTCTGAAATAGAATCACTCTCCGTGGTCCATGGCCAGCCGGATTTTCCATCAGGCGATGGGGGAAGAAGTGTTAATAAGGAAGACTCAAAGTTCAAGGTTCGAGGTTCGAGGTTTTTTGAACCACACATAATAGCCTGATAGAGAAAGGATAGCAAAAACAGTAAAGAATATTGTGAAAACAGTAAAAATTCCAATGTTGGTAGGCTTTCTGTAAAGTGCTGTGAGATAAGAAGGTTCCTTATAGCTTTGCCATTTTGTTGTATAATAATTAAACAACGTATCGCCTGTTTCTTGATATAAAAACTTGAGCTGCCCTATATGAAACTTATGATACCATGCACTTGCAGGTTTTCCAAGTATATCATAATTTGAATGTCCGTTATTATCATATAAGCTGATAATATTTTTTAACGATTCTGCCCCTTTATTAAAAAGAAAACGAGCGGTGGTATCATTAGTTTCCTTATAAAAATCCGACAGTGCCTGCAATACTACAATCATGCCATTTAATACCCTTGATTGAGGAGCATCATCATCGGCATATTCCTCATACCAGTATCCCGAACTGTCAATATAAGTAACTCCTCCGTCTTCAACTCTTGTGAACAGGGTATTCATCGATCTTCTTGCATAATCAAGATATAAAGAATCTCCTGTTTTTTTATAGGCTTTTAAAAAAGCCTGAACTACCCGCCCCTGATTCATTGCAGAACGCCATGGAGCAGTCATCTTATAACTTGGCCAATCATAATTATCAAAATAGATAATAGAACTGTCATTAAGAATTACAGCATTGGATATTAGCCAATTTACACAGTTATTGAAAAATCTGTCAGTTAATGTGTCTTTTCCTTCAGACCACCTCAGAATTTGCTCTGCTACACTTACAACACTATATTGTTTCCCCAGATTCCCTTCAAAAACAACCATAGGAACCCCTACTGAATCGAACTGAAAATGCTGCGGAGTTTTGCCGGAGATTTTCTGATATATCTTTTTTTCAATTGTCTCAACTGACTTGCCGGCCAGATTTATAAGAACATAAGAAAAGACTATCGATAAAATGATTATAAAAAAAACCTTCCCAACTGTTAATTTTCTCATTTTAACTGGACAGTTTCTTTTGGCACAAGCAGATAATCGATATTCAATATATCACCATGAATACCTATCTGATCTTTGGGGTGAAGTTCTTCAAAGTTCTCTCCTGAACTTTTCTTTATCAGGTAAATTTTATAATCAAGACTTTTTATCAGTTCTTCAATTTTTATCTGACGCACTCTTCTGATTTGGTTATCCTCTGAGTAAACAGGTAAAATCTCTATAATTATAAATGGTTTATGCTTTCTTATCAGTTTTTCACACGACAATAACACCTCATGTTCAGCACCTTCAACATCTATTTTAATGAGATTAATTTCATCCTGTGAGTTCAATTCTGTAAAATCACTGATGTCAAATACAGGAACAATTCTTTTCATTCTGATAGTACTGTCTGGCCTGTACCCGGGAATAATTGAGGCTGCCGGGTCGGAGGCTGAATCGGAATAATAAAAGAACTCATTCATTCCGGTTTTTACAGAGATTCCAGCAGGTATGACCAAACTGTTTTTCAAATGATTCTTATCAATAAGCCTGTACAGATAATCGATGCAGACAGGGTTAGGCTCAAAACCATAATATTTAATTTCTCTGTCAATACTCTTAATTTTTAAAAGTGTCTGTCCTATATTTGCCCCAATATCTAATACTGTCCACTTTTTATCTGCCCCAAGGTATTGAAGTAATCCTGTAAACCACCCTTCTGTAAGAAACAGGTTTTCCCATCCTGTTTTATCAACTACCGGTATTTTAAATATCGTCCCATTAAGTTTTGTCCTGAAAATAACACTAAGATTTTTCAGCGGCAATATATCTTTCCTGCCATAACGGTGCACTAATCCAGTTTTGTTTAATACTCTTGCAATAAATGAAGCTATCATTTAGTCATGTTGTCAGAAGGAAATTCCTATGTGAGAGTATTTAAAGAGTTATTGGGATTTAAAGTATAACAATTACAGTAATCATTATTAAACTAAACCCCTGTACAAATCAAGATATTTTTCTGCCTGAACATTCAGTGCAAATTCCTTCACTGCCTTCATCCTGCAGTTTTCCGACATACAATTGTATTTCTCTGTATTCAGAACAAGCAATTTCCGGATAGAATCTGCAAGATCCTGAACATCACCGGTTTTGGCAAGATGGCCGGTTATACCTTCCTTAATCATATCCGGAATTCCCCCTGTATCGAATCCGGCAACCGGTACGCCGCATGACATTGCCTCCAGGGCAGTTTGTCCGAATGCTTCCTGAAGTGACGGAATTACAAATACATCAGCACAGTTATATATAACTGAAAGAAGATGATTGTTTTCCACATGGCCCATATGTTTAGAGGCAAACCCCTTCAGCTCTGAATAATTTCCTGCTCCGAAACTTAGCAGGAAGAGGTTAGGATATACGCCGGCTAACTTTCCAATTGCACCTGCAAGTTCCTTATAGCCTTTCCTTGGATTTTTAATATCAGGGGCACCATATACAATTACTTTGTCGCCTGCAGGAATATTAAGTGCTTTTCTGCAGGCATTTTTATCAAGGGGTATAAATTCATCTGTCTCAATACCATAATGAATTGTGTCAACATCCAGTTTTTTAAACAGGGAGCTTTCTTTTGCAACTTCCGCGAGCCAGCAGCTATCGGCCCTGATCAAAATCTTAGCTGAAAATCTTTCAAGAGAATCAAACTTCCTCTTCCAGATTCTATAGGCAAGATCATTACTCTTTTCAGATCCAAGCTGGGGGCATGCTCCGCAAAATTCTGTATACTTTTCACACCCATTACTATAATGACAGCCACCTGTAAAAGGAAACATGTCGTGAAGGGTCCATACTACAGGTTTACTTATTTTTCTGAAGAACCCGGGCAGATCAACAAAACCTGAAATCCAGTGAAGATGATAGATATCGGCTTTTGGTAATTGATCCATAAAGCCCGGAAAAAGGGGCGATTTATCATTACTGAATACCTCAAGCCCGGAAGGCCTTGTAGATCTGTATTTTGCAAAATCTCTTTCAATCTGACTTTTATTTACCCTGTAAAGTACCTTATCAGATCCTGTTGGATATTTATATCTTATTACATTTTCGCTGTCTGTAAGCTTGTCGCGAACAAACATCGTCGAGTCAACATCATTCTTCAGAAGTCCCTTATGCAGTCTGTATGCTGCCCTTGCTGCTCCACCGCTTATGTCACTTGTACTAAGGTGAAGTATCTTCATTTTTTTGTGTAGATCAGTTTTTTGATAAACCCTTTAATTTTCTTAGTAAATAATCTAAACTTCATTTCAATTGGTTCTGAAATTTTAAGAAAAAAAACACCAGTCTTGTACCATTTTGAGTTTACCAAATCTTCAATATCCTCAGTTTTACGCAATTCAATATATATAGTATTAGCTCTGATATCTTCGACCAGGCTAGATATAATTTCAGGATGTATTTTTCTGAAGGGTTCAAGCCAGCTTGGTACCCATGAAATACTAAAAACTCTGTAGGGATATGATAAATTTACAAACACCTCATTAGCCCACCATTCTGCCTCTTTTCTTTTTGACCATTCTGCATTGGCATAATATTTAGCCTTTTCTCTTACCTGTGTTGGAAAAACAAAGGAATAGTGATACATTCTAAATCCTAACTTATCAGTCTGTTCAGCATTCAGAAAATTGATATCTTTCATATTCTTCCCGAGTGAATTAATCACCGTAGGTGGTCTGTGAGATACATACTGAAAGCCTTTCCCCCACTTAAAAACTCTGTAAATCTCCGGAAGGTACCTTTTAAAATACCAACTGTCGACGATATAATCAAATCCTCCCCAAAAACTGAATTGCCGAAAAGAGATGCATGTTATTGAATCATCATTATCCAGCATTTCTTTTATATGGATAATGTCTTTTTTATGATAGAATTCATCTATGTCAATCTGCCACAAATAATCGCCGTTTGCCCTTTTAGCAAAAGCCTGGCACTGCTCCAGTTTCTCACCAGGCCAGAAACCATTTTTATGACCTTCATCTTCAGCAGTAACTATAGTAATTTTGTTTTCCGGGTCCTCTGATTTTTTTATTTCCTTAAGAATTGCAAGGGTGCCATCAGAAGAATGACCATCAGATGTAGCGACTCCTTTTGCTCCATCACAGGCTCCTTCAGATATAATTATTTCAAAAGCATGAGGATATAGAGCCCTTATGCAATAACGTGTAAATGGCTCTCCATTCAGAACTATTATGCCAAACGAGATTCTGACAGACATTCTTTAAAAATTTCTTCCAGCCTTCTGTTCAGAATGGAAATATCGTAATTTTTGCAAATATGCAAACGGCCCTCTATGCCCATTTTTCTCCTCATCTCCGAATCATCGGTAAGCTTCTTCAGATATACTGCAATTTGTTCCGGGTTTCGAGGTTCAACAAGAAATCCTGTTACATTATTATTTACAATTTCAGATACGGCACCTGTGTCAGTCGCAATTATTGGAATTCCCGATGCCATAGCCTCCATAATAACCAATGGTGTCACCTCCTCTATGCTTGGATGGATTAAAATATCGGCGTTCGCATACTCCCCCGCTAATTCTTCCTGAGTCATAGCTCCGGAAAATCTTATAACTTCAGTCAAATCGAGATCATTCACAAGTTTTTGCAATTCAGAAAGATCAGGTCCTTCTCCTGCAATGACATATTCAATTCTTTTAACTCCCGGCATTTTATTGTATGTAGCTATAGCTCTGATACCATAGCAATGCCCTTTAACAGGAGTCAACCGTCCGACACTTAAAATTTTTAATATTGGTTTATCCCGGACAATGTCATTTTTTATTCCGAATCTGGATAAATCTATTCCCACATTATGCCTGATAATTTTCTCACGGGGATATCCAGAACGGACTAAAATTCCTGAAGTATATTCACTGATTGATAATATTTTATCTGCCCCGGAAAGGTTAAAGTCAAAGTTATTTTCACCACCGGAATTGATTATTTTTCTCAGATCCGATCCGTGCATCATAACCAGAACGGGGGTGGTAAGCTTAAGTTTCTTTATTATCAGTGCCCGGCCGAGGTAATCAGCATAATGAACAAAAAGAATATCATATTTGACTTTAATGAACGGATAAGCCTGATAAAATAATCTGCAACTGACTGCCTTTTTTCCGAAACGGGAAATGTTAAAAGCTTGAATTGTTGCCAGGGGATTTCTGACCAGGCATCTTGGCAACAATGTAATCATTAATAAAAAACGGATCAGGGCATTAGCAGGGACTTTTAAAGGCGTAATTATTGTATATTTATTTCTGAACTCAGAAATGTCATTATGATGTTTCCCCCTTATTAAGTACTTTGGCAACACAGTTACATCATTACCAAGTTTAATCTGACCTGTTATCTGATTTAAAATAAAGGTTTCAGAAAGTGCAGGAAATCCTCCTGTTACAAATGCAATTCTCAATAAATTACTGTTATTTAAAGAACAATTTTATAAGTCTCAATAGTCCAATTTTTTTGAGCTTAATGCTGATTTTTCTGATGAGATTATTCCTTTTGGCAACAGCCTTTAATTCAGAAGGATAAAAGTCTGGTAAAATATTATCATTCAACGAATTTGCAATAATTTTTAACTGAAGGGCCAGAAGAGCAGAATTAATCTCCTCACTGAAATTGCCTGTCATCACACTAAGTGTCCTAAGCATAACTTCTGTTTTTCGTTTTTGATCAAGCGAAGACCAGACTCCCGAATTATGAACTGTTCTCACTCCCATCACTTCAGGAAAATATTTTATTTTCCCATTACGGCTTATTTCCATTATTAAAGGGAAATCACCAATTGAAATTCTCTTGAAATACTCGGGAATCTTTAAACATTCTTTTCTATATAGTATTGATAAGGTAGGGATTTGTATTTTCCCAAGTGCTACATCCTGGATACTATAGATATCCTGGGTGGAAGTAAAATAATTATCCTGTTTTATCTCACCATCAACTCTTACATCATGACAAACAAGGCTATAATCAGGATTTGCCTCCATGAAATCAACTTGTCTCTGTAACTTATTTGAAAAGGTCCAATAATCATCTCCCTCAAGCAATGCTATATACTTACCATCACACAGATTAAGTGCCTGGAGAAAATTCTTCATAAATCCCATATTTTCTGGATTTACGGTGTATTTTATTAAATCAGGATAGACTTTTTTATATTCCAAACAAATTGAAGTAGTATTATCTGATGAATGATCATCGCAAATAATAAATTCATACTTAAAATCCACTACCTGCCCGATAACGCTTTCAATAGCTTTTCTTATATAATCTTCATGATTATATGTTATCATGCAGATACTTAGCAAAAGATTATCCATTTTTCAAAAAATCATCAGAAATCCTGATAATATTAGTATTGCGTGGTTTAATCAGTTTCAATGGATTTCCTCCATAGATTTTCCATCCATCTAAATCTTGTCTGACAAAACTCATTGCTCCAACAGCAACACCTTCACTTATGGTAACTCCTGGCATAATTATACTTCCGGCTCCAATCTGTGAAAATCTTCTTATAATGACCTTCCCCCCAATAATGTTTGTATATTTGGGAGGGACCATAGGTCCGATTAGCCATTCTCCGGAAAAGTCATCAGATGCACTAAATATTGTACACCTTGGAGAAAGTCCAGTAAAATCTTCCATCTCTATTCCCAACTTACCATATAGAACTGAATAAGCTGAAATATGGACATAATTACCAATAATTATTGTTCCTGATAAGATACAAAAATCATCTATTCTTACATTATTTCCTATTTCACATTGTTCAATCCCATAAAAACAAGCATTCTTGGATATGAGTACATTATTACCAAGCTTTTTAAATCCCATTTTTTTCAACTCTCCTTTTGATAAGAAAGAATCATTCATTTTTAACACTACTTAAAACTGATGAATAATAATAGAATTAAAGAATCTACTTAGAATATTCAGTAATTGGATTTATTTTTTCTTTAAAATTTTGACAATAAAGTCAATTTTTCTTAGATCTAAATCATAATACACTGGCAAACACAAGACTTGTTCAGATATCTTATTTGCAATGGGAAGATTTGCAGGATTTGCACTTGGAATTTTATTATAAGGATGAAAACTGCTAATAAGAGGATAAAAGTATCGCCTACTAAATATCCCATAATGTTTAAGTTTCTCGTATACCTCATCTCTATCTATCCCAAATTCTTCTTTGTTTACCAAAATAGGGAAATATGTGTAAGAATAATCAATACCCTTCATTTCATCAATTAGCTTTATCCCAGGTATCGCGGTCAATAATTGGCGATAATAAGCACAAAGTCTCTTCCTTTTTTCGATTACTTGATTTACATACTTCAATTGTAACAATCCAAAGGCAGAAGATATTTCATTAAGTTTTGCATTAATTCCAGGTTCCTCAACTTGAGTTTCCCCTCGAAAACCAAAATTTCTTAAATTATCTATATGATGCTTCATTTCAGCTGAATGACTTATAATTGCTCCGCCCTCAATTGTGCTGAATACTTTTGTAGCGTGGAAACTTAAAACAGATAAATCTCCAAAATTCAATATTGAATCACCATTTCTTTTAACATTAAATGCATGGGCTGAATCGTAAATTACTTTAAGATTATATTTGCTTGCAATAACTTGAATTTCATCAACTTTACATGGTGAACCATAGACATGTACAGGTAGAATTGCTTTTGTTTCTGATGTAATTGCGGATTCAATTTTATCAGGATCTATATTTAAGTAATTATTTTCAATATCAACAAATATGGGTTTAATTTTATTCCACCATAGAGAATGAGTAGTAGCAATAAAACTAAATGGGGTAGTAATAACCTCTCCAGTAATGTCAAGTGCTTGCAATGAAGTAATTAAGGCAAGTGTGCCATTTGAAAATAAAGACAAATATTTAACACCAAGGAATTTTGTTAACTCTTCTTCAAGCTGCTGATGAAAAGGACCTGAATTAGTTAGTACGCGACTATCCCATATCTTTTCAAGATAAGGAAGAAATTCTTTAAGTGGTGGAAGAAATGGCTTTGTTACATATATATTACTTTCCTTCATATCAGATCTTGGCAAATAATACTGTTTCTTCAGTATGTATTGTATAATGTCCTAAATATAATTTATACCCCAGATTAAGATTCAGTATCCATTCCGGGATATCAACAAAATCATTTACGCCGTGATAAACAGCAATAGCAAGTTTTGGTTTGAATCTGCTGATTGTCTTTATTGCACCCTTCAGTGCTGGTAATTCCCCTCCTTCAATATCCATTTTAATAAAATCAATACAGTTAAGTTTCCTCTCCTCCACAAAATCGTCAACTGATACAGTTGTGATTTTTCCTGAATATCCGTCAAAAGCTTCTGAAGATATTTTACTTCCCGGACCATTATTATTATAATAGCACACTTTACCTGAGTATTCTGCAACCGGACTTTTAACCAGCTCTATAGTCTCTTCAAGATGAGGATTCTGAGCAAGGTTAAAATTAAAAATTTCGAGATTCTCGGGGATGAATTCGAATGAATACACTTTACCCGTTGCTCCTGTCTTACAGGCAAAATATAATGCAGTGTCTCCCCAGCACCCACCAAGGTCCAATACTGTGTCTCCTCTTTCAACTTCAATTATTTTATTACCTCCGATATTATAAGCATATTGTTCTAAAATAAAGTCAACAGCAACACCCTGTGGAGTAAAGAAAAGATTGATATTATATCCAATATTCTCAAGCTTTAATTTACTCAATCTAATATGCTGAAAACCAGGATCAATGTGCTCCATCGCTACAAGTTGTTCACTTTCATATAAGGCATTCTGGTATTCCTTATTGTTTCTGGACAATTTAACCTTTCTGAATCCGAGTAGCCTGTAAGCTATAAGTTCGGTAAGTAAAGTTCTGTCATTTGAATTCAGATTCAGATAAAGATTTTCCAGACCATCGCCATATTTTTCCAAAAAATCTGAAAATGCGGAAAGAAATCTTTCAGAACGGTAATTTATTAATAGTTTTATAGCCTCTTTAAACCTTTTGTATATTTCTTTTGTTTCTTCAACAGGCAATTCCTTTTCGCCATAACGTGCAAAATCAAAATTTTCTCTCCCGTAATTATTAAACCTTGATTTAAGCAATTTCTTGCTTAATCTTTTTTTAAATTCATTCATTGATACCGGTTCTTTCCCATTTAAAATAAAGAGGTCTTATCAGGCCCGGAAACTTCCCCAGCCAGCTTCCTGATCGTTTGTCTTCAATTCCCTCAATCGCGATTATGTTTTTCAAATGCATCAGTACTTTTTCACCATTTTCAACAACCATCAGATCAATATTGTAAATAATATCATTAAGTGTATTTGCCGGCACTGTACACTTAAAAAGATACCCGCCTTCATCACAAACCTCAGGGTTAGAACAAGTTGCAAAAATATTGGATCCATCTGCAGTATTGAAGAACAGATTTATATTAATTAATCTGGACTTTCTATTGCATTTGATCTCTATGCTGAAAACAAGTTCCCTATCAATATTAAAAAATCCGTTTATCCCATTATCTGATATGTATATCTTTCTGATCTGAAACCCATTTACTTCATGATTCAGAACTTTTCTTGAAGTGATCAGGTTTGTATTCTTCTCAAGATACACATCAACAACTTCCTCAATTCTTCCCTGCTTAATTATCATGCCATTTTCGAGAAGAATCCCGGTTTTGCACAGAGACTTTATTGCCAGCATATTATGGCTGACAAATAAAATTGTCCTGCCCTCACTGGTGCTTACATCCTGCATTTTCCCAAGGGCTTTTTTCTGAAATTCAGCATCCCCTACAGCAAGGACTTCATCAACAACAAGGATTTCAGGTTCAAGAAATGCTGCAACAGCAAAACCCAACCGGACAGTCATTCCGCTGCTGTATCGCTTTACAGGAGTGTCAATATACCTTTCACATCCTGAAAAATCCACAATAGAGTCAAATTTGGAATCAATCTCTTTTTTCTTCATGCCAAGGATTGCCCCGTTTATATAAACATTCTCTCTGCCTGTAAGCTCCGGATGGAATCCTGTACCAACCTCAAGAAGAGAAGCAATTCTGCCTTTATATTTTATTTTGCCGGTTGTCGGACCCGTTACTTTACTTAGTATCTTTAAAAGCGTACTTTTCCCGGCTCCGTTCCGTCCGATGATCCCCAGTACTTCTCCCTCTGCCACTTCCAGATTTATATCTCTTAGTGCCCATACATAATCACTTTGGCTCCTCTTTGTTCTGTCGTTCTGATCCCCAATCTTAAGGTATGGATCTTCTTTCCCCCGAATCAGATTCCACCATCTGTTCAAGTCGTGTGAAAGTGTACCTGTTCCAACCACCCCTAAACGATATTGTTTACTTAAGCTTTCAATTTTTATAATAGGTTCCATTTGATATCAAGAAGCTATACTGTATCCATAAAATTCTGTTCTGTTCTGTTAAATATTATCATACCGACTAATAATACAATGGCCCCTGCTATTAGGCTGTAAAAAATGCCAGATAAAGAAAATAATCCTGACCCGGTAAAACCATACCTGAAAGATTCAACCACAGAACTCACCGGATTAATCATTATTAACCATCTGTATCTATCAGGAATTGATGAACTCGAATAAATTACCGGTGTTGCATACATCCACAATTGTATTCCAAACTGAATAAGGAAGGTAAGATCGCGGTATTTTGTTGTAAGGGCTGAAATTATAAGTCCGAAACCCAGCGACAGCAAAGCAAGAATAAAAATATAAACCGGTAAAAGTAATAATGAAAGATTGGGATGGATATTGCCATCATTTATAAGGTAATATGCAAAGACTAATAGAAATAAAAAAAGTTGAATGGAGAATTTGGCCAGATTTGAGGCCACAATTGATAAGGGCGTTATGATCCTTGGGAAGTATACTTTCCCGAAAAGGCCGGAATTTTTTACAAATGTATCTGATGTAAGACGAAGACATTCGGAAAAATAATTCCAGACGGTTATTCCGCCCAAATAAAACAATACGGGAGGTATTCCAGCAGTTGGAATCCTGGCAATTCGTCCGAAAACTAGTAAAAACATAAGAGTAGTAAGCACAGGCTGAATTAAAAACCATAACGGACCTAAGACTGTCTGTTTATAAGAAACGGTGATATCTCTCCGGATAAAAAGCAAAAACAGGTCACGATAATGCCAAAGCTCATCGAGTTTAAGATCGAAGAGACTTCTGCGTGGGGAGATTACAGAGATTTTATCTGAAGTGTCCAAGAGATTGAGGTTGAGGTTGAGTTTGAGGCTTAGGCTGAGGTTGAGGTTGAGGTTGAGGCTGAGGCTGAGGTTGAGGTTGAGTGATCCTTAACCTAAACCTTAACCTTAGCCTTAAACTGATTCTAGCTTTCTATATAATATCCTTCAGATTTACCGTTTTTTGCATTTTTACCGTAATAATTGCTTCCATAATAAGCTGTACCGTAAGAATATCCATAACCTTGCATATATCCATATCTTAAACCATATCCGTAATATCCTGATAAACTGATATCGTTGATGACAATTGCCATATTTTTAAGTTCTCCCTGATTCTTGAGTTGTTCAATAAGCTCAAGGGTATTAACAGAAGTATATCTCTGACGAACAATGAAAAGATTGACATCAGCGTAATCGGCAAGAAGCAGAGCGTCGGTTACAACAGCAATAGGAGGAGTATCAAATATAATATAATCAAATTCCTTTTTTGCCCTTTCCATAAAGGTTTTCATAAAATGTGTCTCGATAAGTTCCGCCGGGTTAGGTGGTACCGGGCCGGAAGGTGCATAATACAAGTTTTCAATTTGAGTTTCTTTGATTATTTCTTCAATATTACAGTTGCCACTGAGATAAGTACTCATCCCTGGGCTTTTATCGAATTCGAAGATTTTATTTATTCTGGGTTTCCTGAGGTCAAGTCCAATCAGTAAAACTCTCTTTCCAAGCATTGCAATTATTGTCGCCAGATTAACTGCAATAAATGTCTTACCTTCGGAACTTACAGTTGAAGAAATGGCTATAACTGCTACCTCATTTTCTTTTACATAATATTTAATTGCTGTCCGAACCGATCTGAACGATTCTGAAAGAGCTGATCCGGGCTTATCAGCAACAGCAATCTCAAACTTGCTGTCACTATGACTTATGTATCCGATTATCGGTACTTTTGTTTTCTTTATAATATCCTTTCTGTCAATTACTCTATTGTTAAAAAAATCAATAACAGAGATTGCTCCAGCTGGTAATAAAATTCCAAGTATCAACGCAATTAACAGGTTTTTTCTTGATGTTGGTTTTACTATACCTACCAATTGGGCAGGATCGATCTTTCTGTTATCGGCCATAGTAGAAGCTCTTGCTATCCCTGATTCTGCTCTTTTCTCCAGCAGGTAGGTATAAATAGTATTATTCAGATCGAACTGCCTTTGAATCGTCACAAACTTCTTCTCAACAGAAGGAAGGTTTTTAATATCTCTTTCATTTTCAGAAATCCTTTTTTCTGTTTCTTCCTGTGCTAGATTTATACTAATTATACAATTTTTTATATTTTCTTTAAGTGCTTCTCTTACTTTTTCTTCCTGCACTTTTAATATATCCATTGCAGGCTGTGTTTCATCAAGATTAAGTTCAAGCTTTTGCATATCCTGCTGTATAATTGAAAGTTCCCCAATAAGCCTGAACAAGACCTGATCAGTAATGCCGATTACAGAAGGAGATATTATCTCGCCTTTAGCACCTCTGTCATTTACATAATTCGCCAGGTAGTTGTAATATTTCTTCTGAAGCTCAAATTCAGCATTTTGAATAACATCCTTCTCCAACTTGCTCTGCATTACTGAACTTTCGTTCTTGTAATCTAAAAATCTATTTTCTCTTCTGAATTTTTCAAGTTCATCCTCAGCTGATTCAAGGGAAACAAGAACAACATTAATCTGCTCATTAATAAACCTGAGAGTTGTATCTGCGATCTGCTTTTTAATATTTAAACCATAATCAATATAAACACTCATTAAAGTATTAAGGTAATCTGCTTCCTGTTCTGGTACAAATCCCGAAACTGAAAGTGTGACTAGTGAACCATCTTTATCTTTAGGTACAACTGAGAGTTTGGATCGGTAGACGTTTGCCAGCTTTGCAGGGTCGGTAAAATAGAAATAATATGAATTTGACTTGCCATTGATTTTAATTTTTTGCCCAGGATATCTTTTTTCAATTCTGAAATTAAATCCGGCTTCATTAAATCTTTGTCCAAATTCCAGTGTTCTGCTGAGATTGATATCCCCATCTATACTAATTTCAAACTTATCTTCATCCTTGATTGTAATGCCTATTTTAACATTCTTAAGCTGATTCTTCAGTGAATCGTAGGTCACTATGAAAGGGCAATTATTATAGAGGATTGATTCCACAATTCCTCTTCGGCCCAAACTTACATACACCACATGGAAATCGGTAAGTTCTTTCATTACCTCGTAATTTAAACTGAACGATTTTAGAATCGCCATTTCATTTCTCAGATTCTGCTGATTCTTAAAAATATCTCCCCCTGGAATTACACCTGAAGCAATACTGTTCATTCCTCCATTCTGATCATCTTTTATAAGAATTGTCGAGGAGACAGAGTAGATTTTTTGGGAGTATCTGTTTATACCATAAGCAATTGTAATTGCTATAAACAAAGCGATTGCAAACCAGTACCAGTTATTTAGGAATAATGCAATATATCGGGATAAATCGATACTGTCATTTTCACTAAAATTTGTCTTCGGGTCAATATTATTCATCGTTCAAATTTTGTTTTACATTTTTCTGTTGTTCCAGATTTGTAAATTATTCCATTCTGAACCTACTTTAAATAATTAATCAAGAGCAAGGTTGTAGTGAGCGCTGAAGTAATTGATGTCATTATAAAAGATATTGTAGGTAAGTTCAGATTAAATATCTTCTGTTTCATTGGTTCAACAATTACTACATCATTTGGCAGCAAAAAGTAAGCTTCAGATGTAAGCAGACTTTTTTCCTGCAAATTTATTCTGTAGGTTTTTGAGCCTCCATCACCTGGTCTGACAACCAGAACCCTGTTCCTGTTACCAAAATCTCCTACTCCACCGGCACGGCCTATTGCTTCGAGCACGGTTAAGTAGTTATTATAATTCACATATGTCCCTGGTCCTCTGACTTCACCAATAACTGTAAACTTGAAGCTTAGCAACTTACATTCAACTGTTGTATTCTTATATACTTTTTCAATATTAGCCTGAATGATGTTTCTGGCCTCTGAAAGTGAAAATCCTGCTACCCTGATTTTTCCGATGACTGGTATTAAAATATCCCCATCAATATTAACATCATATCCATAAAGGTAACCGCCTCCTTCTCCCTGAACCTGGCTACCTCCCATTGTTCCAGAAGATGAAAGAAAATCTTCGATCTTACCATCAGAATTCATTGCCTTTGCAGTAATATACAATATATCGCGAGGCTGAAGTTTATAATCAGGAATTTCCATCTGGAAATATTCCTGCCCGTCCGGTTCCGGCAGATTATTAAGGTATGCGAGTTTTTTCTGACTGGTACAGCCGGCGGCGAGCAGCAGGATGATACTTAGCAAGAGGGGGGGGGATATTCGTTTCATGGGTTTAAAGTTCAAAGTTCAAGGTTTAAAGTTCAAAGTTCAAAGTTCAAAGTTCGAGGTTCAAAGTTCAAGGTTCGGCACGACCAATGCAAGAGCCTTAGTGGTTTCAGAGTTTCAGATAATAACCGCCAGTTTTTTTGCTGCCTTTAAATTCTATTTTGTTCTTGCTTTTTAGAACATATATCCATCTTTCAATCGTCTTTTTAGGAATATTCAATGCAGTACTAAGCTGATTAGTTCTTACTCCTTCATTATTACTAATGTATCTTAAAAGTGTTTCTATTCCCTCATTTATTCCCTCATTTATTCCCTCATTTATTCCCTCAGCAGTATATATCTTACCAAGTGGAATAACTGTTTTGAAAACATCTCCTTCAATAAACTGAGGACTTGTTTTCGTACCAGAATAATGAGGAAGATATCTGTTAACATTAATAATTCCGGAACCAAGTTCGTCAACTCTTCCAAGTTGAATAAAAAATTTAGCAATCAACGGATTTTTCTGATAAGGTGTAAAATTGACCGGATCAATAGGTCCTTTACCGTGTGGGTTACTGGCATTAGATGTTTCAACCCTGTCAGAATAAATAATTAAAGTAGCCGGAGATGCATTTGTATACTCCCTGTGTACTAAAAAATTTGCAACTACCTCGCGGAATACTTTATTTAATAAACTGACCCGTTGGTCTTCTTCCAGATAAAATTTATCAGGTAAATGCTTTGAGATAAAATTCATAAGTCTGTCATAAGCTTCAATGAGATTACATTGAATATAATCCCGGTCATCATATCGGGTAAGATCTCTCTTTCTGACTATTGCATCTATCTTAAAAAATGGTAGGATATTCTGAATAACATCATCTTTACCAAATAACAAAACGGCTGCCAGAGTATATGATTCAATTCCAGTTTGTGGATCTCTTCTTAAAACCCCGGATCTGGACAGCATTTGTTCATTTGTCAGACTAAGCCAGGGATGATTAGGGTTATTGCTCCGTATCAGGTTCCGGACTTTTAAGAATAATTCTTCCTTAAGATCTGAATAACGGATTGCCGAAAATGTATTTAGTTCAGAAAAGTACAACCTTTTACGGTTTACCATATCTGCAATATTCACAGGATTTACGATCCTGAAGTCACCATCATTACTTCTGTCGTACACTATATTGGCTGTTTTGTGTACTTGTGAACTGACCGGAACCTGTAATCTGATCAGAAACTTCCCTTCTAATTCATACTTTTGAGGAAATAAAATAAAAGGTGGATCAAGTTTTTGCTGATTATTTGATTGTGACACTATTTGTGCAATAATTTTATCGATATTACCCAGATCTACTCCCAAAATTACTCCGTCATCACTTACTCCAAATATAATTTCACCTCCATCTCTGTTCAGCATTGCACATACAGTTTCAAAAGTATTCTCAGGCAATTCCTTAAGAGCCTTCTTAAATTCGAGTCTTATATTCTCCTTCTGACCAAGCAGATTTCTAACCTGGTTTATTCCCATAACTAGGTTCAAGGTTCAAGGTTCAAGGTTCAAGGTTCAAGGTTCAAGGTTCAAGGTTCAAAGTTTAAGGTTCAAGGTTTAAGGTTCGAGGTTCAAGGTTCAGGTTAGTGAAATTTGGAGCCTTTAAAATCACTTTTCTTTAAGTATGAGATCAGAGATGAGATCTTTTTGCTTAATTGAGTGGTCCGGGAGATAAGATCATCAAGAGCATCCTGGTTAATATATTGATAATCAAACGCTCTGTAAGATTGAGACCGGGTTTCTCCGCATGATCCTTTCGATATTGTCAGAAACTGAATAAACTCTTTATTACCGTCCCGTTCAAAACCTTCTGCAATATTATCCATCACGGAACCTGATGAGGAATGAATCTGATCTTTTAGTTTAAAATCCTTTTTAAATGGATCTCTTTCTGTAAGGGTAAAAATAAATTTGCAGAGATCCCTTGATTCCTGCCAAATTTCCAGATCTTCAAATCTGGTAATCTTCATGATTGAACTTTCTGTCTAACATTGAACTTTAAACTTTAAACTTTGAACAAAAAACCATATTTCCAAATCTTCAAATCGTTCTATTGTCATACGATTCCCTCAACCTGAAACCTTGAACTTTGAACTTTATCTTAACCTTAGCCTCTATCTCTAATTCACAATCTCCCAGTGCCCTCCTTTTGATGGTCCAATACGCTTTATTAAGTTCTTACCCTGAAGTGTTTTAAGGTATCGCTGAACTGTCCGGTCTGAAATTCTGATTTTTTTTGCTATTTCTTTTGCTGTTAATTGATCGTTACCCTTTAAAAGTTTCAATATAAGATATTCATTTTCTACGACATTTTCTACGACATTTTCTACGACATTTTCTACGACATTTTCTACGACATTTTCTTTTTTCAGAAATGTAATTTGTATACCTCCTGCATATTCCTCAATAACAGGTTCTGGTAATCCTGCTGATTTACAGGTGTTAAGTATTTTCCCAATACCCCGACCCCACACTTCAATATATCCGGCTTTGAAAAAAAGTTCGGCAACATTTCTATTCGCAGGTCTTGATGGATGTTTCTGTTTCAAAATTTCTACGGTAATATCTTCAGGCAATCTGCCTGGGTTCCATAATATTAATCTGTCATTGTACACACTCATCTGGATAGGTGCTCCGGTATAATCCTTATGAACTATAGCGTTAAGTATTGCTTCGCGCAATGCATCTTCAGGATACTCCAGCTCTTCAATTCGTTGCAGCCCCTGATAATGAATAGGAGAAACAAGGTATTTAGACCTCAGAATTTCCAATACCCTATCGGCCATGGACAGTATATTCCCCTCCACCACATCCTGAAAAAGCAAATCGTGATCAGCCACTCCGAATCTGCCAATTTTAAAGTACGCTGTTGTAAAATATTTAAGAGGATTCTTCCCAAATACCAAAAGTGCAGCATTCTTTGGTTGGTTCTTCTCATTTAACAGATTAAGGTTTTGCAGAGTGGCCATCATATCTCCCGGATTAACATCAGATGAAATCCGGTTACTATCAAGTGCTTTCCGAACAAACATATGAAGACTCAAATTATCAATCTCACCAATATTTGAGTTCTCAGGACTAATTCCATCCCAACTCCTTCCCATCTTCCTTAATAAAAAATCATGAAGAGCAATTCCTTTAAGCTCCTGTTTTGTGCTACCGCTGCGATAATGAAAAACACCATGATAAGAAATGGGCAGGCTGCTCGGGGAAACAATAACTTCAATAAATTGTTTGTCTTCTTTAATGACTAAATTAGTCTCAACTGCCAAACCCAGATGTTGAATCACTTTATTGGGAATCTCTTCCATCAGTCGCTTTGGATCATCCACTCCAACAATTCGACCCTTATCATCAATACCAATAATTAATCTTCCTCCATTGGCATTGGCAAAGCCACAAATCCATTTAAGGTATTCATCTCGCCAGGAAGTTTTATACTCTATGTTTTGAGATTCGGGCACTAGATTGAGGTTGAGGTTGAGGTTGAGATTGAGGTTGAGATTGAGGTTGAGGTTGAGAGACTCTTAACCTTTGTCCTGATAAAAACCAATCCTTTTCCTTTGTCTTTGCTCTGTTTCAATTTTATCTTTATCAAGAAGGTAATCTATGGCTTCATATATATCTTCAAATTTGCCTTCAATTTCTTTTAATCGTTCAGTCAAATCTCTATAGGTAAGAGCATACTGTCTGATCAGTACAAAGGCTCGCATTATAGCAATATTTACATTTATAGCTTTATCCGAATTCAATATTCCACTAAGCATGGCAAGTCCCTGTTCAGTAAATGCATAAGGAGTAGCTGAAACATTTCGCTTTTTCTGTGATGCAGTCACATTTTGTGACCGCATTACAATTCCATTTCCGGATGCAGCTGCAAATTGTGACCGCATCAAATCCCACTCATCAAGTGTAAGGCGAAACATAAAATCAGAAGGAAAGCGTTGTATATTCCTTTTTACAGCCTGATTTAATGCCTTGGTTGGTACTTCATAAAGTTCTGCCAGATCGTAATCAAGCATTACTTTATGTCCCCTGATTTCATAAATTTTATTCTGTATGAGTTGTATTTCCATTGGCTAAGTTGAGGTTGAGGATGAGGTTGAGGTTGAGGTTGAGGTTGAGGTTGAGGTTGAGGTTGAGGTTGAGGTTGAGACATAGATTTCAATAACTTGTTGAGATCATGTATAAGTGCATCATATTCAGCCAAAAGCCTCTGAACTTCAATCAGGTCAAAATATCCGACTTTATTTCCATATAAAAGATGATTCTGAGTTTCAAATGCTGATCCTCTTGCAACAATGTAAAAGTTTGATTTATCTTTATTGGTACTCCTCCCAAATCCTTCAGATATACAAGCAGATATTCCATTTGCTGACCTGCGTATTTGTGAGGTTAATCCATAATCTTCTGATTTTGGAAGATTCAGAGTCAATTTAAATATTTCTGCTGACAATTCATGTGCTCTCTGCCAAACAGGCATTTCGGTAAAACTTTTGTATGTCATGTTCTGTTACGCTTCTTCTTCTCAACCTTAACCTTAACCTTAGCCTCAGGTTGAGGTTGAGATTGAGTTCCTCTCAGCCTTAACCTTAACCTTAACCTAAACCTTAGCCTTAGTCTTTTTAAACTAGTACATATTACGTCTGATACAATTATTGTCTTATATGCTTATAACAACTGCATCATTTATTGCAGGTTTATTTGCACCTAATGAATTATCTGATCCAAGAAAGAAATCGTTTGCTATAGTCTGAATTGCATTTTTGACATAATCGGGATCAACTTTCTGTATATGCCAGTCAACCTTTTGAAGAAGTTGAACCGGAAAACTTTTTATGCGCTGCTCAACATCAATTTCGTTTATAATTGCTTTGTTCCTGACTTCGTTGAAAATTTCCATCCAGTTAAATCTGTAATGGCTTGCAAGTGAGAATATATCAAAAAGATCTTTTGGCTCATCACGTCCGACAATGGCAGTGAGCTTATTGGTCAGAATATTTATCGGAGTGTCAACTAATCCATACTGATAAGTATTCAGAGTTCCACACCTGTAACTTATATCATTTACAAATTCAATTTTAAGTACAGTGTCATTATCTTCAATATAATACCGTACAAAATCGTCGTAGACAAGACTTTGGTTTTTTACCAAAGAAAATTTTTCCAGAAGTACTTTTTCAATATTCTTTACTGTTGAATGGAAAGCATCACTTTGGTTCATGAAGAAATCCAGATCCTCACTGAATCTGTGGTTAAGATAAAACCTTCCCAGTGCTGTCCCTCCCGTCAGATAAAAAGAAGAGAGCACCGGTTTCAATTTCAGAAGGACCTTATCCTGGGCCCGGTAAAACTTCCTGTAATCTTTTTCTGACATACTTATATTGTGTTTTAACAGATTCCGGCCAAAGTGTATTTATTACTTCATCGGTAAGTAATTCCTTCACCTTTTCTGCAGGTATGAGTTGAAGTACAGTGTACCATGGCAATCCATTTATCATCTTCGCAAATAAATTCTCATAGGTATAGTGGCCTGCTTTATCAATCTTACCGTCAAGCAAATCCTGCATTTCGCCAGCTGAAATAGAATAATCCCACATTAGTGATTTTAAAATCTTATCGCGCTGTTGTGAATCCATCTATAAAGATTTAATAGGACTAAAGATACCAGACGATTGTTAAAAAGACAAAATGAGGTTGAGGTTGAGGTTGAGGTTTGTTAAGATAAAAGGCAAAAGGATAAAGATAAAAGGTTTGAGTTCAAGATAAAAGACAAAAGGATAAAGATAAAAGGTTTGAGTTCAAGATAAAAGACAAAAGGATAAAGA
>CAZEYY010000004.1:0-14732 GCA_964516485.1 uncultured Rikenellaceae bacterium | reverse complement strand
TAAAAGTATTTAACTATCTGGATTTTTGAACGATCGAACCGAGGATATTTTTTAGTTCTCCTGATTCCTTTATTAAAAAATCAAGTTCTTCTTGATTAATTTCTTTTACAGTTCTATTTATTATCCTTAACCAATAGTTCGATTCTCGCATTTCCCTTAATGAGATCCGAACCTTATTTGTGAAATCAGCCTTTGAGGAACCTGATTGAGACTCTTCGTAATTAGCACCAGACGAACAAGCACTTTTTGAGAGCTGGGTTCGAATTGTTTTATTTTCAGGAGAATACGGTAGTGTTTTCAGAAATTCAATAACCCTGACTGCAAATTCAAATAATCTTTCACATAAATCATTTTTCCTTTTTTCTTCCACTTTTATCTTGTGACTTTTATCTTCCACTTTTATCTTGTGACTTTTATCTTTTATCTTTCAGTCATTACATGCTTCCGCCCCGTCAGTCCCACCCTCCTCGGATGTCCGACAAAGCTGTATTATGTTGTTTGTAAGTAAGTTTTCGTTTTGGGCGATTACTTACTTTTACTTTCGTTTACGGCACCATGTCTAAGGCACTGGGCGCTGGATACTCGACTCTGGTTTCATCACTCAAATCTCACCTTGCGTCTTGCGTCGTGAGCCTTGTGCCTTCTTAACCCACCCCTCCCGATAGCTATCGGGAGCCCTGAACCTTTTATACACCATTACTCCATAACGGCAGAAGATCGACCGGCTTAAGCCGGCCAAGCTGCTCTTCCGCCTCACTCGACTTCAGTATCTCATACCTGACCTCGCGTCCGACAAGCTCTTCAGCCTGAAGTACCTTCCTGTCGAGATACTCCCTGTCAATATTATCACCTACCAGTATCAGCTCAATAACGTTGCTGTCCTTGCCGTGTGCAAAATCACCGACAAGATAAACCGACAAAAGGTTGCCCAGACGATGGATAACCTTTTCAATCACCCTGTCGATACCGGTTTCCTTAAGTACTATATTATGTATATCACTGTAAAGAGGATGCTCTTTATTTGCATGGTAAAGCTTTTTGTTACCATCGCGCGATGAGTGCAGTAATCCTGCTTCCTCGAAGCGGTTCAGCTCAATGCGGATTGAATTTGATGATTCCCCGAACTCCGCCTCCAGACCCCTCAGGTGGGCAATTGTGCGGCTGTTAAGAAAAAATTTCTTAAGCAGCTTAATGCGCGTCTGGGAGGTAATCAGGGCGTTTATCATAGGTTAAGGCCGACGAGTAACAAAATTACTCAATTTGGTTTAATACGCAAATTAACGTTGATTAATTTTGTTTGCAGCACATCGTTTGTGATTGCTTCGGCACTTCGTGCCTCGCAATGACTCTGCCCGTTGATTGTCATTGCGAGCCACGCCACGCGGGGCGAAGCAATCCATACGGTGGTACCTCACCAAATGGTACCTGCACAGTCATTGCGAGCCACGCCACGCCGGGTGAAGCAATCCATCCCATGCTACCCCACCGACCGTACCTGCACGTCACTGCGAGTAGGCCTGTCCACAGGCCGACGAAGCAATCCATCCGGTGGTACCCCACCAAATCGTGCCTGTACAGTCATTGCGAGGCACGAAGTGCCGAAGCAATCCTTACCGTGGTACCCCACCAAACCGTACCTGCACAGTCATTGCGAGCCATGCAACGCGTGGCGAAGCAATCCACCCGGTGGTACCCCAACCAACCGTGCCCAATCCGTCATTGCGAGGCACGAAGTGCCGAAGCAATCCTTAACGTGGTACCCCATCCACCATCAATTCCACCCACCCCGGATTAATCCCCTCAATCAACTGCACCTTCTTCTTCCTCGATCCCGCCTTGATCTGCTTCTCCCTCTTTATAGCCTCTCCTATAGTATCAAACGTCTCATAATAAACGAGCTTGTCCACATTATACCTCGCCGTGAAACTATCCGGATATCTCTTTGTTTTGTGTTTCTGTATCCGGCCTTTCAGGTCGCTTGTTACACCAGCATAAAGCACGGAATTGTTCCTGTTTGTCAGAATATAAAAATAACCAATCATAAAATGCAGCATAAGACAATGCAAATTACTAAATAAACCAAAGCAACAAGCAACAAGCAACAAGCAACAACTACTTAATTTTACTATTTTTACTCTCATGAAAGACCTCCTCCTTCTTCTTGCTCATTACCCTTACAACCCATCCACCAGGGAGGAATTAAAAAGGATGCTTTCAGAAGTCACCGACTGGAACTCCTTCGTCCGGCTCGTCAACGCCCACGGCATAATAGCCCTGGCAACATATAATATTAAGGAAGCCGGATTGGAAGACCTTGTTCCTGCACAGTCAATGGGCTTTCTGGAAAATGGCCTCAGGCAGAGCATTGTGAGAAATGCCTGGCTCGCTGAGAGGTGGAAAGAGGTTAATGGCATTCTTACCGGTGCAGGCATTCAACACCTTCTGTTGAAAGGCATGGCCCTGGAGCATACTGTTTACGGGGCAAGAGGTCTGAGGCAGATGACTGACAACGATATACTTATTAGAAGAGAAGAGGGGGTTAGAGCATGGGAATTACTGAAGAAACATGGCTATGAACCTCTCATGGCAAAATCAGCAATACATAATAAGATACTGCCCGGGATACACAAGCATCTGCCAATGCTGACAAAAGACGGCTATTCAATTGAAATACACATAAAACTGCCTGGTGAAGAATATAGTGATCCTGACAGGTATGAAGGTATTTTCAGAAATGCTGAAACGATAAGTGTGAATGGCATAAGGGCTTATGTACCGCCTGCCGGTGTTCATCTTGACTATCTAGTCAGGCACCATGACGACCATGAATTATCGGGTGATTGCCAGATAAGAACCTATTCCGACATTAAAAACCTCGATGCAGCCAACAGCCTTACTTTTCCTGATGAATTCGTATATGAACCAAAACAGGCTTATAAACGAAAATTCAGGAATAGCACATACAAAAGAAAAGTGTCTGCCTATCCAATGTACTACAGGATACTGTTTGTTGCAGGAGATATCTTCCCTTCACTTGAATGGATGAGAAGGAGATACAAGTGCGGAACTCTGGCCGCATTAGCCAGGTACCCGCTGAGGCTGGGAAAGGTGTTGTGGCTCATTTAAGGGCGGAGGGCGGAGGGCGGAGGGCGCAGGGCGCAGGGTGGATGGCGGAGGGCGCAGGGCACAGAGCAAAGGATTCAATAATATTGTTCATCTAATAACATCGGGACTTCACTTGCCAGAAAGGGGAATTCGTAAAAAACAAGCCTCCCGAACCCACCATATATTTTGCTTATGGTGAATATTTTAGTATTTTTACAAAGGTTTTCCGCACACATTAAGTAAGAGCATTTAAACTCTGAAGGCAATTAAAACTGAAGGTGTTTGCAGCAGTCTGAAACAATATAAGCCGGTAATATGAAGAAAGGTATTATTTTTATTTTACTGCTCATTCTCTTCTCGCCGGAGATGAAGGCACAGTATACAGTAGGATCAGGTGGAGATTTCAATGACCTGGCTGAAGCGTTTGATGGTATAAATAATTCAGGCACTGATATAGGCGATGTTGAACTTCAAATAATAAGCAACCTGGTTGTCACAACCGCCCAGATCCTTCATGAAGACGGATATGGAGGATCGAATTATTCGTCTGTGACAATATATCCTGTATCGCCGGGAATTACAATCAGCAGCGACATCAATGGTCCGATAATCCAGCTTGACGGCGCCACAAATGTCACTATCGATGGACGAGTAAACAGATCAGGAGCGGCAGATATGACAATCTCAAATACAAATACAGGCACATCAGCTTCTGTAATAAGGTTTACTAAGTCGGCGTCAACAAATACAATAGCCTACTGTTATTTAAAAGGTTCAGGTACCGGTGCTTCAAACGGGATCCTTAATTTTTCAACATCGTCTGTTGGAAACGGGAATGATGGCAACATAATTGACCATAATTATATAACATCATCAACCGGAGGAAGGCCTGAAAATGTAATTTTCTCCGGAGGTTCAGCATCAGGGGATAACAGCGGGAACATAATCAGCAACAACGAGATCTATAATTTCCATAGAAACGGAACCTCTTCAGCAGCAATAAACCTGGGCACAAACACAAGCGCCTGGACTATCAATGACAACAGCTTTTATGAAACCTCCTCATTCGCTCCTACAGCAAACGTTGCATATTATGTTATCAGGATCAATAACACATCAGGGACAGGGTTTAATGTTACGGATAATTATATCGGAGGCAAGGCCGCATTATGCGGGGGAACAGCATGGACAAAAACAACAGGAAGCTCCCCTTATTACAATAACCCGTTTTATGCAATTAACATTAACGTGGGAACTTCGGCAGCCAGTTCGGTCAAAGGCAATACAATCAAAAACTTTTCCTGGGCTAACTCTTCAAATGCTGAATGGACTGCAATTAACATAGAAGGAGGAGCAGTCATTGCCGGAACAGGTTCAGGGAATATAATCGGTGATGAATCATCATCAGGTTCTGTAACAGTCACTGGCGGAGCATCAAATACAATTGTATCGGGAATTAATATTGCTGGTACGGGAAATGTTGAATGCCGCAATAATTCAATTGCCAATATTCTTAACTCAACAACAAGCTCAGGCAGCATTGTTGCCGGTATTAATTTTTCAGGAGGAACAGGTACAAATATTGTCGGAGAGAATTTCATTCATCACCTCGAAGTGTCAGGGGCTTCAACCGGAGCTTCAGTTTACGGAATAAGAATAAACAGTGGCCTGACAACATACCGGAATAATATAATCAGCCTCGCAGGTAATACAGCATCAGCTATTTATGGCATTTATGAAACAGGGGCTTCAGGTAATAATAATTACCTTTATTTCAATACTGTTTACCTGTCAGGTTCTCCTGCTTCAGGTATTGCACCCAGCTACGCGCTTTACAGTGCAGTAAATACAAATACAAGGAACTTCAGGAACAATATTCTGTTCAACGCACGATCGAACAGTGGTGCAACAGGTTCACATTATGCCATTTACCTGGCTTCTTCAGGGGGAACTATAACAACTGATTTCAACAACTATTATGTGACAGGCAGTGGTGGAATACTTGGATACCTTGCCGGCGATAAAACAACACTTGCTGACTGGAAAACAGCCACCGGTCAGGATGCAAACAGCATTTCCTCCGACCCCATGCTATCTTTAGCAGGAGGGACATCAGCGGCGAATTATGCACCGACAGTTGGGCAGTCCGGTACAGCAGGCACCGGCATTCTGACTGATTATAACGGTTCAACAAGAAGTCTTACATCGCCATCTGCCGGAGCTTTTGAAACAGGTGTTTGCAGTAATCCTACAAGCGGAGGCACAATTGCATCTGCACAAAACGGATGCTCTCCTTTCAATCCTGTTCCTTTTACAAGTACCTTACCTGCATCAGGCCAGCTGGGCACTCTTGAATATAAATGGCAATCATCTGTCACAGGAAGTTCTGCAGGCTTCACAGATATTGCTTCAAGCAATTCCCTGACCCATGATGCCGGAGATCTGTCAACAACCACCTGGTTTAAAAGACTTGCGCGAGTTACCTGCAAGGGAGACTGGACAGGAGCCGCTGAATCAAATGTCATTGAAGTGACTGTTAATTTATCTCCCTCAGCATCAATAACAGGAACACTAATAACCTGTGAGTCAACTACACTTACTGCAGTTACAAATGCAGTTTCTCCTTCCTATGTGTGGTTTAAGGATTTTTCAATTCTCACAGGAGAATCATCTTCAACTCTATATGTTACTGAAGATGGCCCCTACAAGGTAAAAGTCACGGATGGGACAACATCCTGCTACCAAACCTCTTCTGTTTCAAATGTAGCATTAAATCCTTTGCCTACAGCGACTATCACCGGGTCGCTGACAGCCTGCGTTTCAACAACCCTTACTGCCAACAGCGATGCAGCCTCACCGGGCTTTACCTGGTACAGGGATAATGTGGAAATTCCCGGGGAAGTGTCATCGACTCTCGCGGTAACCCAGAGCGGCGGATACAAATTCAAAGTTAAGAATGGAGTAACAAATTGTGAGCAGACCTCAGCATCTTCAAGCGTAACAGTAAATCCTCTGCCCACAGCAACAATAAGCGGTACTCTGGCAGCTTGCGGTTCAACTACCCTCACAGCCGGGACAAATGCTGCATCGCCATCGTATGTCTGGTATAAAGATAATGTTGAGATAGGCGGAGAGGTATCATCAACACTCTTGGTTACAGTAAGCGGATCGTATAAGGTAAAAGTTAAGAACGGAACAACAAACTGCGAACAGACTTCTGCCAGTTCATCCGTAACAATAACTCCTCTTCCTTCAGCAACAGTTACCGGAACACTTACATCATGCGGATCAACAACATTAACTGCTGTTACAGATGCGGCTTCTCCGTCATTTGTATGGTACAAGGATGATGTTGCTATAGCCGGAGCTGTCTCATCAACACTGAATATAACGGCCAGCGGAACATACAAGGTAAAGGTTACTGACGGTGTGACGAGCTGTGAAGAGACAGCATCATCATCTGCAGTAACGATAAACAGCATCCCATCTTCATCATTAACAGTTGACGGCACTTCAACAATATGTTCCGGAACAGGTACAAATATTACAATAGCAGCCTCAGAAACAGGAGTAAACTATCAGCTGAGAGATGATGCAGGCGATCTGAATATTGGCCTTCCTGTGGCAGGAACCGGTGGAATGATTTCTCTTCCTACCGGCAACCTTACAGTAACAACAACATTCAATATTCAGGCCGTTAATCCGATTACAAGCTGTTCAACGGAACTAAATGAAACAGAAACCGTAAGTGTAGACCCTGTGTCATCAGGAGGTACGCTTTCGGGAGGATCGGCGTCAATTACATACGGAGAAGGAACCGGGATCATGAATCTTGCCGGTTATACAGGAAATATTGTTAAATGGCAGAAGCTTACAGGTTCTGCTTCATGGCAGAACATCACCAATAACACTGCTTCATTTTCTGAAGTCCCTGTTTCAGCCGGTACATGGCAATACAGGGTTGAGGTGAAAAGTGGTGTATGCACTGAAGCATATTCAAATATTGTTTCTGTTACCGTTGAAAAAAAACTATTGTCGGTAAAGGCAGCTGACCAGGCAAAAACCTATGGAGCAGAAATCAGTTTCATCGGAACTGAGTTCACCGCAACAGGGCTTGTTGCAGGTGATGCAATCTCAGGAACCACAATAAGCAGCACAGGTGCATCAGCTACATCAGGAGTCAGCGGTTCTCCTTATACAATAACAATTTCAACCGCATCAGGTTCCGGACTTGATAATTATAATATTTCTTACACTAATGGCTCATTGACTGTAAACAAGGCTGTGCTTTCCTATATTGCTGATCCTCAGAATAAAGTTGTTGGCACAGCAAATCCCGTGTTAACATTTGCTTCATCAGGTTGGCAGAATAGCGAAGATGAATCAGTGCTTACAACAGTGCCACAGATCTCAACAACTGTTGATGAAATAACCCCTCCCGGCACATATACAGGGGCAATAATAATATCAGGAGGAAGCGATGACAATTATAGCTTTAATTACGTCTCAGCCGATTTTACAGTGACTAAATTTCTCCAGACAATCACTTTCCCTCCTCTTGCTACAGTGACATACGGAGCTGCAGACATTAATCCCGGCGCCTCAGCCAGTACCGGGCTCACAGTCACATATACATCGGATAATACTGCTGTAGTGTCGGTAAACGGAGGATTACTTAAGGTTGCAGGAGCGGGAACTGCTGTAATAACTGCTTCACAGGCCGGTAATAATGAGTACGAACCCGCGCCGGATGTAACACAGTCAATATCTGTAAATAAAGCCTCCCTGACCTTTTCAGCTGAAAACAAAACAAGGGAATATAATACGCCAAATCCGGGATTTACATATACAATTGCCGGATTTGTAAATTCTGAATCCGAATCTGTAATTGACGTACTTCCTACAATAGTGACAAATGCAATTCAAACATCATCAACAGGAACATACCAGATTACTATTTCGGGAGGAAACGACAACAACTATGATTTTGTATTCATCCCGGGCACGCTTACAATTACGAAAGGAAACCAGATAATCACCTTTTCTTCCTTTCCACAGAAGCTTCTTGTAAAAGATAAATATACACTTGTTGCTACAAGCACTTCAGCTTTACCGGTATCATTTGAGAGTCTCGATCAGGATTTTGCCACAGTCAGCGGTAATGAAGTAACAGGAGTTTCGGCAGGTGACGCAAGGATAAGAGCCTTTCAGGCAGGAGACCTGAATTACAATTCTGCAGAAGCACAGGTTGTTTTTGAAGTATATTCAACACATCAGAATATTATGAACCTTTTCACTCCCAACAATGACGGAATAAATGATTACTGGGAACTGCCTGAAATGGATGCCTGGGGCAAATGCGATGTTAAGGTTTACAACAGGTGGGGGCAGCTTGTATTTGATGAGAAGAATTACAGCAATCTCTGGGATGGAACCTCAAACGGGAAGCCCCTGCCCGAAGGACCCTACTACTTCATTATTGATACTGAAAATGCCGGCGTCGTGAAAGGTACTGTTAATATTGTAAGATAACAACCCCCAGCCACGCTTAGGCGTGGCTACCCCCTAAAGGGGGTTAAATCCCGATACAACCGAAAAGTATCGTAAATATCGAGGATACACCCCCCTTTAGGGGGGCAGGGGGGCAAAGGGACAGGGCATAGAAATAACAACAAGTTGCTGACTTAAATGAATTATTGAAAACATAATACAGAGATGAAAAAACTTCTCACTATAAGCGCTGGAATCTTAATAGCAACTCTTCTGAGTGCCCAGCAGATTCCAATATCAGAGAACTACTTCATGGACAGGTATTCCCTGGCTCCATCGTACGCGGGAAATCATAATGCAAAGTACCTTATGATGGGATACCGCAGCGACTGGTCAGGCATTGACGGGGGGCCGAAAACTGCCCGGCTGTCATATAATGACGTGTTCCCCTTCATGAAAAATGCCGGGTACGGCGGAAAAATAATCTATGACAAGGCTGGTATTTTCAGCCAGCTCTATATACTTGCCTCATATTCATATAATCTGTCCCTGAACGATGAGCACCATATACTTTTCGGCCTTTCAATGGGCGCCTATAAGAACAGGCTGAACCTTACTGATTATTATAATGATCCGGGCTATTCTCTTGATCCTTCACTCATAAGCCGGGACATAAGCTCAAAACTTAAATTCATGAGCGATTTTTCAGCTGTATGGACCTGGAACGGGGCGGAAGCAGGAATATCATTCTCAAACATCACAATCAACGATGCCAGCTATAAGGATGTTAACCTCAAATACAGTCCCCTGGCCAACCTTCAGGTTCATGCCACATATCTGTACAGCTTCAGTGAAGACTGGGATGTTGAGCCACTTGTAATTGTAAGGGGTGGAAAATATATTAAAAGCCAGTTCGAATTAGCTTCACAGGTTGTTTATATGAAAAAATTCAGGGGCAGCCTTGTTTACCGCGATCCCGGCGTTATCGGGATAGGCGCAGGAATGAACCTGGACAAGGGCTTGCAGCTTGGTTACAATTTCAACCTAGCGACAAATGTGACAATGGGTGCTTTCAACAATCATGAGATATCGCTGGGCATTAATCTGTTTGAGTATCTGATTAAAACCAGATAAGATAGCAAAACACGGACTCTCACCCGCCTTATACCCGTATTAGTCACTGGAAACATGACTTTTATCAATTCTGTATTTGTTGTTAAGGAATTAAATGATACTTTTGCTTTATTATATTGGTGTATAATATCTGTTAGTGAAGAAAGAAGACAACATGCAACCAGCAGGTTGTTTTTAGTGTCTTCCAAAGAAATGAGAGAGTAGATGAAAATAGAGAGATTACTTTTTATTCTGTTTTTTTTCTTTCAGATTACCCTGAATGCACAGGATAATACATTCGTTATAGATCCCGGTGACCCGGGTGCGGATTTTTCGACCCTGGAAGAAGCTTTCTCTCTTATAAATGGCAGTGGTATTGATGTAGGAGTAGTCCACCTTCAGATTGCCGGAAGTACAACAGAAACATCAACAGCCATTCTTTACGAGAGTGGTTACGGAGGTTCATATTATACTTCCATTACTATTTATCCCACTTCACCATCACTGTCCATTAGTGGTAGTATAAACGGGCCACTGATCCAGCTATCCAGTGCTGCCAATGTAACATTCGACGGAAGAGTAAACCAGTCAGGCAGCGCAGATCTTACAATTACAAATACAAGCACTGCAACTGATGCTTCCACAATAATGTTCAGGGAATCAGCCGGCAGCAATACAATACAATATTGTAAAATAAAGGGCTCAGGCACCGGATCGACTTACGGAACCATATTCTTCTCAAAATCAACAGTAGGTACCGGGAACGATGACAATACAGTTTCCAATAACATGATCACAGCCGATCCGGCCGGAAGACCTGTTAATTCAGTATTCTCATCCGGTACTTCAGGAAGTGAAAATGACGGGAACATAATCAGTAACAATGAATTTTTCGATTTTATAAGTACTGTATACAAATCAAGTGGCATCTTTCTTTACGATAATTCAACAGAATTTACAATTTCAGGGAATAGTTTTTATGAAACTTCCAGTCTGTCTCCAACTCATGATTCTGCAAAATATGTAATCAGAATTTCTTCCCCGACAGGTAATAACTTTACTGCTACAGGCAACTTTATCGGAGGTAATGCTGCCTCCTGCTCAGGGACATGGGTCAAGGCAGGGACCGCCAATAATGAATTTTACGGAATTTATATCAGCACTGGCAGCGGAACAGCAAGCAGTATACAGAATAATGTGATACGGAATTTTGACTGGACAAACAGCACAAATGCAATCTGGAATGGCATCGAAGCTGCAGCAGGCGACATTAATATTGGTACAGTTACAGGTAATTATATAGGCAATTCAACCGGAACAGGATCAATATCTGTAACAAATGCAACCAGTGGATCAGTAAATGGACTTTACATAACAAGCACCGGTACGGTAAACTGTCAGAATAATTACATCGGGTCAATTACAACAATCAATTCAAATGTTGTCAACGGTGCAATTCTGTATGGAATATATAAAGCGAATGTTGCCGGAACAACAACAATAAGCAACAATACTGTTGGAAGCACAACTACAGCCAACAGCTTAAACACCAGCTCTGCATCTACCGGTTATAACCAGATTGCAGTCGGAATTTATAATGCAGGAACCGGAGATATTACAATAAGTAACAATACTGTTGCCAACCTTAAAAATGCAGGAACAAGATCTCTTACCTTAGGAACCGGAAGGGCAATTGGAATTTTATCCATTGCAGGAACAAATTCAATATCTGATAATACAGTACATGACATAACACATTCCAACAATAATACTACTGCCGGAGCAACACCTTCTGTGTGTGGCATATCCATGGGGGGCAGCGGAACAACATTAAGGACCGTTACAGGCAACCTGGTATATAACCTGAGCAATACTCGTTCTGATTTTTCCGGTGCGGTAATAGGCATATACTTTGTCGGTAATACGGGAGAGAATTATGTCAGCAGCAATTTTATACATTCCCTTTCCGTTACAGGAGCTTCATCAACAGCCGCTTCAATTATCGGTATAAAACCTGCTGTGGGAAAAATCAACACCACCAACAATATTATAAGTCTTGGCGGAGATACAAAAACCAATGTATATGGAATATTTACAACAGGTTCCAGCGGAAATACCGGTATAACTTACTTCAACACCGTATATATCGGAGGTTCCGTTAGTTCAGGCACCAATAAATCTTATGCATTTTATAACGACAACAATCAGAGTACAAGGAATATAAGGAATAATGTCTTCGTAAACAAACGTTCCACTGCACTGAGCTCATCTCTGCATTATGCAGCTGGCTTTAAGCTTTCAGGAGGTACAATAACCTGCGATTACAATGATTATTTTGTTGAAGGAACCGGAACAGTCCTGGGATATTATGGAACAGATGTTGCAACTCTTCCCATAGTATCAGGTCAGGATGCCGGCAGTCATGCTATAAACCCGGAGATTGCCTCCGAAGGAAGCACAACAGATTCTGATTATACTATCGGACAAGATCTTATAGGAGTTGGAGGAACCGGAATTACTACCGATTACAATGGAGATACGAGAAATAACCCTACCATGGGTGCCTGGGAAAGGCTTGTCAACAAATGGATAGGCACCATCAGCACCGCATGGAATACTGAAACCAACTGGACCGGAGGTACATTACCACTTGAGAATGCAAGCATTATTTTTGATGATGCCGCTGTAAATCATCTTGCCCTTAATGCAGATCATTCTGTGAATAATATAACAAATGGCACAGCAATGAACATTGTAACAAATGGTCATCAGCTCTCAGTACAGGGGTCATTTAATTTCACAGGCACAGGTAAGATTGATGCAACTGCATCCTCATCAACTCTCCTTTTTAAAGGTTTAACTTCACAACAACTTGATGGTGCAGACTTCGTCAGCAGTAAAGCCTATAATATCACTGTTGACAACACTCCGGGTGTAACGCTTGAAAGTGATTTTACAATAGATAACGCCCTTACAATAAACTCCGGCAAAAAATTTGTAATCTCTGCAGGAACCCAGCTCACTGTTTCCGGAACACTTACAAACAGTGCCGGAAATTCAGGCCTGGTAATCAGATCAACTTCAAACGGTAATGACGGAAAACTGATAAATAATACAGCCTCTGTACCGGCCACTGTCAGGCTGTTCATCTCCGGAGGCGCCGGAACATTAGGCCCGGCATTCCATTATATCACACCTCCCGTTGCATCGATGAGTATTGATAATTCCTCAATAGCTGCCTGCATGACAAGCCTCGGACTTACTTATTTCGGCGGTGACCTTATGCTCTATGATGAAACAAAGGCAGTTGCACACAAGAATGCAGGATGGCAGTACTTTGACGGTTACGGAGGCACAACAGGATTCACATCGCTGTTATCCTCACGTGGTTATAACATGTACGTCACGGCAGGAGACTCAATAACATTCACAGGCAACCTGAACGCTGCGGAACATACATTTATCCTCAGCTATACTGGAAGCAATTCCGATCCGGGCTGGAACCTTGTAGGAAATCCATATCCCTGCAACTATGACCTTAATGGAATTTCGGCCCTCACAACTGATGGTGATGGGGTTGATAATACAATCTATTTCAATCACGATGGCGGTTATGCTTACTGGAATCCTGTAACCGGAGGAACTTCAGGATATTCAGACATTCTTCCTCCGATGCAGGGATTTTATGTCAGGGCAACACAAACAGGGAAGTCCCTGTCACTGCCTACTGCCTCCAAAACAGGTACCGCTGCACTCCCCGTAAGATCAAAGGGTGCAGGTTACTTTGAAAAGAACGGGCAGTATATAACAATGAAGAAAGTTAAGCTGGCGCTTTCAAAAGGCAATCAATCCGATGAAACAATTGTATGCCTTATCGATGATGCAACACCGGTATTTGACAGTGATTATGATGCATTCAAGCTTTTTGCCGGCAAGTCTACATCACCGGCACTCTACAGCAAGCTGGGATCAACAGAATATGCTATTAACTCGGTTAGTGAAACAGAAGGAAGAAGTACAATTATCCCTCTCAATGTCATCATCAAAACGGCAGGTGAACATAAAATATCGGTCCCTGAATTTGAAAATCTTGAAGGAACAAAGGTTGTCCTGAAACATGGTACAACTGAAACTATACTTAGCCTTGGTGCTGTATATACATTCACTTCGCCTGAAGGTACCTTCAGTAATTTCGAGCTTATAATAGGAGAAGAGAGCATTATAACAGGAGATGAAAGCCTTTCTGAAGTTAAATTCAGAACATGGTACAACAACGATTATATTTATATCCTCGCCCCATCTGAACTTGTTGCAGGAACAGGAAGAATGATAATCAGCGACATGCAGGGACGGACTGTATACAACAACAGTCAACTGTACCTTGTTCCCGGGGAAACAATTCAGATGCCTGTGAACCTGAACAAGGGGATCTATGTTGTCAGTGTTTTGATTAACAACCGGAGGTTTACATCAAAAATTGTTATATTGTAATTAAGGAACTGAATCCAGCACTGTGCAGAGGAAAAGATATATAATACCTGAGGTGGAAAAGATTGATCTTGACTATTCAATCACTCTCCAGATGCAAACCACTCCTAACCCTACTGACCCTCCCCCGCGTACTGACAGCAGTGGGGAAAGGTCGGAACCTTTCGCTAGTCCTTTCGGGGATAAACCGTTTAGTTAATTTTAGTGTCTTTCTTCAACCCTCTCCGGGGTTGAAATCACATTCTGTTCATTGCCACGGGTTTTCCGTGGTTATTAGGGTATCAGCCCTCCGGGCTGCTTAAACACCAGGCATCAGGTTTTATCTTGCTCTGAGCTCTGAGCCCTGAGCCATGCGCCCTATATCGTGAGCCCTTAATCATGATTTCTTCAACCCCCTCCGGGCTGCTTAAACACCAGGCATCAGGTTTCATCTTGCCCTGAGCTCTGAGCCCTGAGCCATGCGCCCTATATCGTGAGCCCTTAATCATGATTTCTTCAACCCCCTCCGGGCTGCTTAAACACCAGGCATCAGGTTT
>CAZEYY010000003.1:66341-75441 GCA_964516485.1 uncultured Rikenellaceae bacterium | reverse complement strand
GGCCCACCTCATCTATAATTACAAAAATCCCTCCCTTTTCAGATATCTGCTTCAGCAATTCCTGACCAGCAGAGAGGCCTTCAGGACAGATGAAGAACCTGCCAATCTTTTCCTTCCCGCATTCCACATTCTGCCTGAGAAAACAAATCCGTTCACCTGTTCCAAGATGAACAAGATCATAGCCTGTTGTAATCTGGTCTTCAATTATTCTTTCAGTAATAATTCCATCCGTCAAAATTCCTTTTTCAACAAGTGTATTGTTCAGTGACCGGGCAAAAGTTGTTTTCCCCTCTTCCACTCCGCCGGTTACAATAATTACAGGAGAAGGCAGATCCCTTTCACGTATTTCTGTAAGCCTTTTTTCAGCATGTTTCAGCACTTTTTGAAATATTGATACAGGATCCTTTATAACGCTCTTAAAATCAGGGATGCTTGCAACAAAATCAGGAAGGCTTTCAACTGAAAGCTCAATGGCAAGCGGAAGATTTTTCAATGATGTTCTCTGAAAAAAGTTTCTTACTGCCGGATTATATAACTCAGTGCCGATAACTGAAAAACCGACTATCATGGCCACAGCCCTGAAGTTCATCTGAATACCTGTCAGCAGGCCTGCCTCAAAAAGGCTTGCTCCTCCACTTGTATCAGCAAAGACAAAGGCTGTAAGCAGGGTAATAACAACAAAAAATATCCAGAAACCGGGCTTTGAAAGCTGCCTCAAAGCTCTTTTATACCTTATTGCCCACACAATAACAAGTAATACAATTGCAGGTCCCCAAATATACCAGTTTGTCAGGTTTATAATTAAAAATGAAGCAACAAGAGCTAAAATGTTGTATAACAGCCATGTAACAGAATAGTCAAATTTCGATTGCGGAAATTTCCTGAAGCCTGTATTCATTCCATCATGCTTCATTTCAATTTCCTGCTCCGGCTCTCTTAACATCCTCCTGCCGGTCCTTATTCCCACTATTGCCGCCAGTATCCCGAATAGAGAGTACGCAACAAGCAGTATTATTACCGGCAGCCAGACAATATCTGTCTCAATATTAAGCTGTCGCTGAGCCATTTTGAGCAGTCCGGAATATATTTCAACAATTCCCGATCCATAGAAAATTATAAGGTTAATTATCTTCTGAAACAGGTTCCACGACATTGCAAGCATAGCTCCCAGGATATAACCTGCAATTGTCCTTCCAAGGAGCATTACGGAAGCTTCCAGAAGAATCGATTCCATGAAGATTGCAAGCATGGGCCCGAAAATTATCGCGCTGGGTGACATGGTCTTCAATATAGCGCAAACAAGGCCTGCCCGCCAAAAAAGCCCCTTCTGCTCCCAGATATAACTGATTGATATCAATATAATTATGCCAATACCGGTAAGTATATTACCACTGAATGGCACCCTGAGATTATGCAGAAAACTGCCGAGCACTATCTCCGATGCAGCCCAGATTGTACCTGCAATTGAGGCCTTGATCCATTTCTCGCTTAACCTGTGTTTCATATTATCGCAGAAGTGTTATCTTCTCAGCACAGTACTCAAAAAGGTGAAACCCCGTTCCTCCCTCACCTACAACATCAAACATCAGCCTGCTGTCAGTTATCTTTGTTGCCCCGACAATGCTCACATTATTGCGGAAAAGTATGTCAGGAATAATGCTGACTGAAGGTCCTGTGACAATTACTCCGGTACCATCAGTAACTGAATTCAGCAAATTGTCAATTGTATCATTAACGAGAGTCTGACCTGTGATTATCACAATATCTGACTCAGGTATCACTGTTGCATAATCATCTGCAGGAACGAAATATTTCCTTTGTTCTTCATTCAGCGCCTCCCTGTTCATTTCCAGAACATTAAGCCTGCTTCCTGCTGCTGAAATTTTCCTGATGTACGACTGGAAAGCTCCGACAATTGTAACAGTCATTTTTTCATTCAGATCAAGAAATTCAAGAGGGTCACTGTTTCGGTGTATCCTGTAGCTGGCGTCAGTAAGGAGTGTCGACGACAAGGCATTCATTACAGCCATCCTCAGGGATGAAATAAGGCCGGAATTTTTTTCACTGTACATAATGTCGGTAACGGCGGTCCCCTTTATTTTTGAGGGAGTAAGCGGTCCAAAATCCCTTTCAGTCTTCCTGCAGAAAGGATGATCAGCACATTGTGTAGCTGCAGCGCCGGCACTGCCGTCAGACAATTCAACCGCTGTCAGGAACATGCCAATCCTGACATCAGATACCCTCACTGAATTCAGTTTATTTCCAATCCTTTCATAAAGCAGATCTATTGTTTCCCTGATAATCATGCAGGCTAATTTAGCAACAATTATTTCAAAGCAACAGCCATTGCTGCGCCAAACCAGTTAACTTTTCCGTAATCTATTGTGCTGTAAGGTAATCGGCCAGAATAATACTCAAGCCAAATTCTGATAAGAGGAGCTGCTTTCTTCCTGAAACATACCCCGTATACTGCTCTTATGTCTGGATTGAAATCATTCTCTGACAATATTTTAATGTCAGCTCCTGAAAAGAGGCTGACAGGATGCTCCTCCCTGAAATTCATAATTCCTCCGGCCTGGAACGATAACCTTTCCCTGAATGCATAAATAGTATAGATCCATCCGGCTCCTGCATAGAGATAATTATTGCCTTTCATTCTCATATAAGTAAGGTCAGCCTGTTCGTAATTGACTGTCTTATCATTTCTGGGAGTGTCAGGATGCCTCAGAATAAAATCATCCCCGAGATGAGATGAAATATGAAATGTCCTGAGACGCAGGAGATTTTGTCCTCTTCTTACTGCCAGGTCTCCGCTCAGCTTGAAATCATTGTTCATCAGGCCGGCAAGGAAAACACCGTCTTCTCTTTTTACCAGGTCAAACTGCGAGAATATTGCTGTCCCAAAATTAAATTCCCAGTCAAACGATTCCAATCTGCCGGCGAAGACAGGCTTGCTGAATCCAAGATTCACTGTTGAGTACAAGCTTGAAGCACTCCCATAACCAGACAAAATATAGGATCCTCCCATCACCTGGCATTCAAGAGGATCAAGGTGCATCACAGGCCATAGCCTGTTTTCAGGCAAAACCTGAAATGCAGAATCCTGCTGAGCTGACAAAACAAAAAGCCTAGCAGAAAACACATAAAACACAATAAGTATATACCAGGTTCTGTACATTTGTAAACCGGACTTAAAACAAATATAAGCAACATGGACAGCAAACCGAAATGTAACAAATGTTACAAAATGCTTTTTTAAAACCTTGTGGTTGATATCTTGAAAATAACATTAACAGTACATTTTTTCTACATTCCGATTTGATTATTTATATTCAGCTTTTCTAATTAACCTGTATAGTATTTATCTAAAAAATAACCAGTTATTATGCCACGCCGTGAAGATATCAGAAAAGTCCTCATAATAGGATCAGGTCCGATCATTATTGGTCAGGCCTGCGAATTTGATTATTCGGGAACCCAGGCCTGCAAGGCCCTCAGATCACTTGGATATGAGATAGTTCTTGTCAATTCAAATCCCGCAACAATAATGACCGACCCGGGGATGGCAGATGCAACATATATTGAACCTCTTAACGAATATGCACTCACTGAAATAATCAAGAAAGAAAAGCCTGATGCACTTCTGCCCAACCTTGGAGGACAGACCGGTCTGAACCTTTCTTCACTTCTGGCAAAAAAGGGAATCCTCGAAAAATATAATGTAAAGGTCATTGGTGTAAACATTGATGCAATTGAGAGGGGTGAGGACAGGATAGCATTCAAGGAAACAATGACCAGGCTGGGAATTGAAATGCCGAAAAGCAAGGCTGTAAATACCGTGGAAGATGCTGAAACAGTTGCAGCTGAGCTCGGATTCCCTGTAGTAGTCAGACCTGCCTATACAATGGGAGGAACCGGTGGCGGCCTCGTTTATAACCTTGAAGAACTCCGAACAGTGGCAAGCCGGGGGCTTTCTGCAAGCATTGTGAACCAGGTGCTCATCGAAGAATCCGTCCTCGGGTGGGAAGAACTGGAGCTTGAGGTTGTAAGGGATTCAAAGAACCAGATGATAACTGTCTGCTTCATTGAGAATGTTGATGCAATGGGAGTTCATACAGGCGATTCCTACTGCACTGCCCCAATGCTTACAATAAGCTCAGAACTGCAGAAAAGACTTCAGAAATACTCTTATGATATAGTTGAAGCTATTGATGTAATTGGAGGAACAAATGTTCAGTTTGCCCATGATCCTAAAACAGACAGGGTTGTTGTTATCGAAATAAATCCAAGAACTTCAAGATCTTCTGCCCTTGCTTCAAAGGCAACCGGTTTCCCGATAGCCTTTGTTTCATCACTGCTTGCAGGAGGACTCACTCTTGATGAGATTCCTTACTGGAGAGACGGCACACTCGATAAGTACACGCCTTCAGGTGATTATGTCGTTGTGAAATTCGCCAGGTGGGCTTTTGAAAAATTCGACGGGCTTGAGGATAAGCTTGGTACCCAGATGCAGGCCGTGGGTGAGGTCATGAGCATAGGGAAAAACTACAAGGAGGCTCTTCAAAAGGCAATCCGGTCGCTTGAAACAGGCAGATACGGACTGGGATTTGCAAAGGACTTCAACAAAAAATCACTTGTTGAACTGCTGAATATGCTTAATCATCCATCAAGTGAGAGGCAGTTCATAATGTATGAAGCCCTGCGTAAAGGTGCAGATATTGAAGACCTTCACAAGCTTACTCATATCAAGAAATATTTCATCGGGCAAATGAAGGAGCTTGTTGAAACAGAAGAGCAAATCCTTGCATTCAAAGGGAAAAAATTGCCTGATGAACTGTTTGTCAGAGCAAAAAAGGATGGTTTTGCCGACAGGTATCTTGCTAAAATCCTTGATATCCCTGAAAAGGAGATCAGGGCAAAACGTCTTAGCCTGGGACTTAAGGAAGCCTGGGAACCTGTACCTGTCAGTGGGGTGAACAATGCTGCATATTATTACTCAACATACAATGCTCCCAATAAAGTTGCTTCAAGTAACAGGAAAAAAATAATGGTACTTGGCGGTGGCCCCAACAGAATTGGGCAGGGAATTGAGTTCGACTACTGCTGTGTTCATGCTGCCTTTGCAATTCGCGAGGCAGGCTATGAATCAATAATGGTGAACTGCAATCCGGAAACCGTTTCAACTGACTACGATACTTCCGACAAGCTTTATTTTGAGCCACTTACGGCTGAGGATGTTCTCAGCATTTATGACTTTGAGAAGCCTGAAGGAGTGATAGTTCAGTTTGGAGGGCAAACACCTCTCAACCTGGCAAGGGAACTTGCTGATGCCGGTGTTAAGATACTCGGCACAACACCTGATACAATAGACCTTGCTGAAGACCGCGACAGGTTCAGGCATGTGATGGAGAAACTTGGAATACCCCAGCCTGAATCGGGCATGGCAAGCAATCTTGAACAGGCTCTTGAGATAGCCGCAAGAATAGGCTATCCTCTTATGATAAGGCCGTCCTATGTTCTCGGCGGACGGGCAATGAAGATAATCCTTGACGAAGAGATGCTTGAGGAATATGTGATCAGGGCTGTTGGTGTATCACCCGACAGGCCACTTCTTCTTGATAAATTTCTTGAGGATGCAATTGAAAGTGAAGCAGATGCCATATCAGATGGAGTCGATGCCTTCGTCCCGGCTGTAATGCAGCACATCGAATATGCAGGCATACATTCAGGCGACTCAGCCTGCGTGATTCCTCCGGTTATTATCCAGAAGGAACATAAGAAGCTGATTTATGAATATACGAGAAGGATAGCAACGGAACTTAAGGTTGTGGGCCTTATGAATATCCAGTATGCTATTTATGAGGATAAGGTTTATATTCTTGAAGCTAATCCCAGGGCTTCAAGAACAGTACCGCTTGTTTCAAAAGTGTGCGACATAGGAATGGCAACTATTGCAACAAAACTGCTTCTTGGAAACAAGCTGTCAGATTTCAGTCTTAAAAATAAAAAATTCAAACATTACGGGGTGAAGGAAGCTGTGTTCCCATTTAACATGTTCCCTGCAATAGACCCGCTCCTGGGGCCCGAGATGAGATCAACCGGTGAAGTCCTCGGAATGGCTGATAATTATGGAATGGCATTCTTCAAATCGCAGGAAGCAACATCAACACCGCTGCCTGTCAGGGGAACTGTATTAATAACAATTGCCGATCGCGACAAGGAAAAGATTCTGCCGGTTGCCAGCAATTTCCGTGATCTTGGTTTCAGAATTCTTGCAACAGGCGGGACAAGGGACTTCCTCGCCCGAAACGGGATTGAGTCAGTCCATATACGAAAAGTGCATGAAGGACGGCCAAATATTATTGATGCTATAAAGAACAGGGAGATAGACCTTGTTGTCAATACCCCTGCAGGCAGGTTGAGCGAGTATGATGATTCCTATATCAGAAAGGATGCGATAAAATATAAAATACCATATATTACAACCACCTCTGCTGCTCTCTCCTCAACCGAGGGTATCAGAGAGAGGCAGAATGGTGAATATCAGGTAAAATCGATTCAGCAATATCACAGGGAGATTACTGAATAGAAACGGGGATTAAACGTAACCCCATTTCTTCATAATCTCAAGGTCCTTTTTAACACACTCCATCGGGGTTTTGCCCTGGTAGGATTCCTGTTCAATAATATAAATCTGTGCTCCTCCTATCTTTGTGGCAAGGTCTGTGACTTCTTTTGTGTTCACAATGCCTTCCCCAATTATTGTACTTTCATATTTTTCATTGCCTCCTTCTGCCTTGATCTCATCTTTTACATGAAGGTTCTCAAAGCGGCCGGGATACTGTTTCACAACATCAAGAGCAATAGCACCGCCATTATAAAGATTACCCATATCAAGCTGTACCACAACAAGTTTAGGATCCATGCTCGTCATCATTATATCGAAAAGCTTCTGACCGTTAAGTTTTTCGCTGAACTCAAAATCATGATTATGATACCCGAATTTCATCCCCCTTTTGTTGCACAGCTGGCCGCATTTATTGAAGATTTCCATGTATTTCTTAAAATCATCATACTTTGTTCTCATTGTGTTGTCCATTGAAGGACTGACAACATATTTCTGACCGAGTATTGCTGCATCATCAACAAGCTTTTTCCATGAATCTGAAAAATCCTTTTTTGCCTCATCCCAGTGTGTTTTGCCGAAAACAGTATGGCCGCTCACCATATTGAGTCCCAGGTCATCAAGCACCTTCCTGAATTCTTTGGGTTCATAACCATAAAACCTGCCATTCACATAATTGGCATGTTCAACGTACACATATCCCATTTTTGCCACTTCTTTCAGCGAGGCAAGAGGATCTGCCTTCATTTCGTCACGTATTGAGTAGAGCTGCAGGCCGACAATACTTTTTTTAGGCGCTGCTCCGAAAGCCTGATGTCTCAATAATGCTGCTCCTGCAGCTGCAAGGGCTCCTGTTCTGATAAATGTTCTTCTTGATGTTTTCATCATTTCATGAATTTTATTTTGTCTGTTTGGTTCATTCATACATGTCATTGATATCTGCCTGAGAAAGGTCAATCATGAGTTCCGAGACCTTTTCAATCACCCTGGAGTAGCATTTCTCTCCCTTTTCAGGAGTTGCCTTTGACGGATCTCCGATACCGGTATCTTTTGAGATCTTAGTCCATTTTCTCTCAGCCCAGGCCCATTTTTCACCAAATGCCTTTATCCTGAACTTTTTACTTTCCCCCTTGCCGGCTTCGGAAAGAGGCAGTACAAGTTCAGGTGCAATGTACTGCATCATGCTTGTTTCCATCTCATTGGCATGATCGCCTCCGTTTTCGAAAAATTCCGAATTGTCAAAAGAGGCATACCAGTTGCATAAACAGATGAACATTTTCGGAAACCTGAAACCAAGCTCCCTTACAATCTGTCTGAAATCATTGCCTCCATGGCCGTTGAGGATCATGAATTTCAGAATTCCATGCCTGTTCAGGACATCAGCCACATCATTGAGGATGGCCATCTGGGTACCTGGATTCATATTGATATTAAGCCTGATATCCAGTTGTCCTGTATTAACTCCAAAAGGTATGGCCGGAAGGATAACAAGTTTTGCTCCCTTGTTCCAGGCAGCCTCTGCAGCGTCTCTGGCAACGCTCTCAGCCATTATTGTATCGGTGGAATAAGGAAGATGATAGTTGTGTGCTTCAGTTGCCCCCCAGGGCAGTACTGCAAGCTCAACGTTCATGTCCTTCACGGTCTTCCATGTTGTCTCTGCCAGTATGTACGGTTTCATAGCTATGACTAAATTTACAGGAAGACCAAGGTAGCAAATAATTTATTTTGAAAGCTTATTTATCTGCTGATCCTTTTCTGCAAGAAGTTTATCCTTTGCCGCTATTAGTTTATCCTTTTCAGAAAGGTCCTTTTCAAGGCCGGCAATTTTCCTGTTAAGATTGTCTGTTATGTCATTCAGTTTTCTCACGTTTTCCTTCAGGTCTGCAACCTGCTTCTGTAGTTCTGCCTTTTCACCTTCAAGCCTCTTAATTACAGGTGTATAAACCGATTTTGCATAGAACCATGCCGTGACGTAACCGATAGTGGCTGCGACAAGCAGTAAGCCTATTATTGTCATAACTGCTCCTGTCACAGACTGTACTGAAAAAATATATAACTGTGTCATTTTTTTACATTTTAATTGATATTTCTGTTCTCCTGTTCCTGGCCCTTCCTTCAGAAGTCAGGTAATCTGCAGCAGGTTCCGTCTCTCCTTTTGATTCTATTATCATTCTGGGAGACGGTATTCCGGCTGACTCGAGGTACTTTGCAACAACATTCGCCCTTTTCATGCCAAGGTCTGCATTATATTCAATTGTACCCACAAGGTCGGAATGGCCGGTTACAACAATCTGTGATCCCGGATACTTATCCAGCCATGCTTTAAATGGTGCAAGGCTGGCTTCAAGTTGCTGATCAGGCTTGAATTTATGTTCATTGAATTCAAAACTGATAATAAGATTTGCCGGCATCGATGCTTTGATCTGAGCCAAAGAATCTGCCGCAATTTGCTGAGGATCAGGCATTGTAAGCACA
>CAZEYY010000003.1:9424-66241 GCA_964516485.1 uncultured Rikenellaceae bacterium | reverse complement strand
GATCTGAGCCAAAGAATCTGCCGCAATTTGCTGAGGATCAGGCATTGTAAGCACAAGGACAGGCTTCTGGATAACGGGAAGGAGAATATCATTATACAACCAGGCCGAAAAGAAGCACCATATCGCGAATGCAACAATTCCTGTAACAATGATCTTCATTTTTAAATCATTAAAGTTAATTACAAGGTAGATTTACCTGTAAGTTAAGAAATTATTCGCAGATACAGCAGCAGGAATTAACCTGAAATTTTAGAAATATTGCTCTGTTTATGCAGCTTTCAGGAAAACATATTATCTAAAAGAATAGATTATTAAATTTCTTTGTTTACTCCAACGCCATTGGGCATAGCCATCAACCTGGGAATTGAGTATCTATAAGTATTGTGACATATAAATTTCCCCTCCTTTTGAAGGAGGGGTGGCCGCAGCAAGTTGATTGTCAGAATATTAAAAGAAGATTCTGCGGCCGGGGTGGTTGATTGGAAAGTTTCTTTAATTCACAATGGGAATATCATCAGATTCAGGAGGATGAAAACAGGGACAAATATCCGGAGAGTCTTGGATTCTTTGTGTTAAGATTTGAAAAGTAAAATTAAAAGCACTTAAGCATAAAAATTAGGCAAAAATGACAGATGAATCAACCACCCCGGCCGGGAAGCAAACTATTCATAATATTAAAAATTATGGAACCCGGCCACCCCTCCTTCAAAAGGAGGGGAAAATGTTATCTGACAATCTCGCTCTAGGCCACTCTTAGGTTGACGACTGTTCCCTATGAAGAGCGAATAAAATCAATTTACTTCACAAATGAGCTTTCAGGAAAACAGTTCCTGTCTGAATTTTTTCAGAATTTTTTCTTCAGGATCATTGCTCCTGATACCACTGATAAGTACATCCTTCAGAATCTCAATTGCCCTGTTGTCAAAACCCACCTCTACAGCAAAACGGGTCAGAAGCTTCATTTCACTTTCAGAAATTTCATCATCGGCAAGGATCATCCTGGCAACATAATACAAATCCTCAAATTTTTCATCAAGGCTGTAAGGCGGATGATAATGATGTTCCTTCTCTTCTGCAATGAGTTTGTCAATTTCACTGTCAGAAAGCCCGAACCGTTTTCCTTCCTTGTGAAGAATTTCCTTTTCCTTATCATCTATCTTACCGTCTGCCTGTGCAATCTGGATTAGATGCAGGTAATGCACCTTCTGGACTTTTACTCCGTGAACATTAATAAAATTTGAGAAACTCATATATCCTGAATTTTATATTACTATGCTTGTAACAATAAATTAAAATTTTTGTTCCGGATTCTGACCGGAAAATACTGACGGAAAGATATCAAAAAAATTGCTGTTTCATACAGGCCCGGACTGTCTTTAACTATAAAAATTACTTTAAGGAGCTTGTCCTTTCGGTCCAGAAGGTGCTGAAGCTGCTCACAGGCTCCTCCAGCAGCCACACAGAGGTTCCGTACTCCCGTGAATGAGGATTTGTTATGCTGCCGACCTTTGTAACCTTTGAAAACACCCTGAGCACATCTTCCCCGGGCTTCTCATCATTCACATAGACAATAGAGCTTATTTCAGTATCAAAGCTCTCAGGATACCAATATTGAAAGCTCTCACTAAAGCATACCGCTTCCGGCAATCCATACTTTCTACCGATAACAGTAAGTGCTGACGCTTCTCCATAGTTATCCCCATAAATGAAGGCGGCTTTTTTATCCTTTACCATATCGTATGCCCTTGCAGCAACCAACGTCAGCTCCTCCCATCCAAGCATATCGGCATAATCCTGTGGCAGGGAATGAATTGATCCATCCTCAAATCTCCGTCCGGTATCAATGCCATATTCCTTTTCCTGGCGCTCAAAATACTCTATCATGCCGGCAGCCTTAAATACCGGGATGCCAAGGGGTATTACAGGCAGGGAAAGCAGTATCAGAATTAATGGAAAAGCTATTTTTATCCATTTACGTTCTATCCACATTCCGAATGCCGTGCTGCCTGCAGCTATCAGCAAAGGGAAGATACCAAGCGTGTAATAGCTTTTCCCCTTCAGCAGCATTAAACCCAATACTACAAACAACGACAGATATGCAAGCAACCTGTACTTTTTCATGGCAACGGAACCAAGAAAATAGATAATCCCTGTTACGGTAAACACACTTCCAATAAACGACATAAGCAGCTGCTCCCGGAGAAACAAAGGCATATCCATGTGAACCAGCTGACTGTCATACAGTTCCGCAAAGTGATGAAAAACCGGAAAGTCTCTGTATATCTGCCATATTATATTTGGAAGGAATATCAGAAATCCGGTCAGAAGTCCGATGTAAAAATTTCTTTTACTGAAAATGATTCTGTGCCCGGTGAAAGGGACTATGAGAAAAAGACCTGCAATAAGCATCCCGGCAAGGTATTTGTTCAATAGGGCCAGTCCGCATGCAGCACCAAGGTAAATAAGAAGCTTTTCATTGCCAGAATTTATATACCGGACAACAATGTATATTATAAGTGTCCACAGAAATACTTCAATATGAACAGGCTGAAACAGGAAAAAAGTACGCTGAAAGAAGATTGAGATCATCAGACCCACAGATGAAAGGAAGACAGCATATCCGGAACCTCCGAGCTCCTTTACAAGGGCTGCTGTAAGGATAATAAGTACACCTCCCAGAATTGCGGGAACCAGCCTGACGGCTAAAACCGAATACCCCACAGTATTCTGTACCAGCCATGCAATAAGGCCTGTAAGCGGAGGCACTGAATTATACCCGGCAGCAGGATGCATCCCCTGGGCAAAGTAAAGCAACTCATCGCGATGGTATTCAAGGTTCCCTGCACAAAAAAGATGTAACAATGCACTCAGCAAAGCGATAAAAATAACCGCTTTCCCAGCAGTGAGGCTGAAAAGAGAATTTTTCATTTATAAATATTAAAACCATTAAAAGTACACCAATTTGAACTGATTAACATTTTTTCATATTAAAAAATAAACATTTTCAGTCTTCTGGCGTTATATTTGCACTTGCATTTATGCAGAATTTCAGACTATAGTGAAAACGAAAAACAGGATATTATCTTTTACTTCAATACTGCTTGTTGCCGTTTATCTTGCAGGCAGTGCCGGAGTATTAATTGTAAAACACACCTGTTCTTCCTGCGGACTATCAGAATATCATACTGAATTTTTTTCTGCAGAGTCAGCTCATGACGGTTGCAACTGCAGTCACGAATCAAACAACTGTCATTCTGAGTCCGGCGAGAATATGGAGGCAGGATGCTGCTCCTTCCAGTCTGACAAGCTTACCCTGACTGATAATTTAAACAGTAAGGTCTATAGCATTTCAATATCCTCCATCCCTGCTGTTATAAATGAAAGCATTACATCTGATGACCTCAGGTTAAATCACAAACCGCTTGCAACAATATGCAATAAACACGGGGGCAGGGATATAATCAGACAAACCTGCCAGCTTCTTATTTGATTTTTTCATCCTTCTGAAGGCCTCAATGGCCTGTCAATCTGTTACATATTTATTAATTTAAAGGATGAAAAATATATTCTATTTAATATTCAGTATTTTATTTATGATGCCCTTAATGACTGAGGGTCAGTCAGTTGAGGGTAAAATATATGATGCTTCCGACAAGGATGAAACAGGACTTGCCGGGGCAAGTGTAATCTGGGAAGGAACAACAAAAGGGACTTCCACAAATGCAGCCGGTTATTTCAGCCTGAAAAGGACGAGGGAAACGGATAAGCTTGTCGTGAGCTTTATTGGCTATAAAAGTGATACAGTAACAGTCTCAAAAAGTGACGAGTATATTAAAGTAAAGCTGAGCCAGGATAATGAGCTCGGAGAAGTTCTTGTATTCGGTAAAGCTCCGGGCGCTCATGTCAGCAAGACAAATCCTGTGCTTACCGTTAATATTACCGGAGCTGAGCTAAGGAAAGCCGCATGCTGCAACCTCTCCGAAAGTTTCGAGACAAGCGCTTCAGTTGATGTCAACTATACCGACGCAGCAACGGGTGCCAAACAGATACAGTTGCTAGGTCTTGCAGGGAACTACACGCAGATTCTTACCGAGAATGTACCTACGATGTATGGGCTTGCCTCTGCTTATGGCCTCAATTATATTCCCGGCCCCTGGATGGAATCAATACAGGTTGCAAAAGGCACTTCTTCTGTCAGGAATGGATATGAATCAATTGCCGGCCAGCTTAATATCGAATACAAAAAACCTGCAACAAGTGAGAAGGTTTATGTGAACGGATTCATAAGCGATGCCGGCCGTGAAGAGCTGAATGCAAACGCTTCCGTAAACCTTAATGACAAGTGGAGCACCGGAATTCTTGCTCATGCTGAAAACCAGAGCGGTATGAGCGATCATAACAAGGACGGATTCAGGGATGAACCTGATGTGATTCAGTACCACTTCATTAACAGGTGGGATTACCTCACCAACAATGGCGACATCAGGTTTGGCATCAACTATCTTGAAGAAGACAGGATGGGCGGACAGCTGGCTTACAAGCCTCACAGCGCTGATACCTGGACAGATGGTTTCGGCATCGATATAAAGTCAAAACGTTTTGAAGCCTTTTCAAAAGCCGGAAGACTGTTTGGGCCTGATAAAACCATGTCTGTTGGCTGGATACAGAATTACTCCTGGCATTCACAGGATTCATATTTCGGTTACCGTAACTATTCCGGGACTCAGAACAGTTACTATACAAACCTTCTGTACCAGTGGACTCCGGATATGAGCAGACATACAGTCGATGCAGGCTTAAGCTACAAGTATGACCTGTATGATGAACAGCTTGATGCTCTTCCGCTTGGAAAGAAGGAATCTGTCCCCGGAGCTTTCCTGCAATATACCTACACCGATACTGCTAAAATGACAATCGTTGCCGGCATAAGAGCTGATGACCATAACCTTTACGGCATGCTCATTACTCCGCGTATCCATGCAAGGTATGAAATAGTCCATGGACTTGTTCTCAGGGCTTCTGCAGGAAAAGGCTACAGGTCGGCAAATATACTGGCAGAAAATTCATTCCTCCTTGCTTCCAGCCGTAACATGATTATCGCGAATGACCTTGAAATTGAAGAAGCATGGAACAGCGGTATAAGCCTTTCGGGTAATGTGAAAATAGCTGAAAAAGATTTAAAATTATCAGCAGAATATTTTCACACAGGATTTGTAAATCAGATCATTACGGACCTTGATGCCGATATAAACCAGGTAAGATTTTATAACCTTAACGGGAAATCATATTCAAATGTGCTTCAGTTTGAAGCCTCTGTGCAGCCTGTTGAGGGCCTCGACATTCTTGCAGCCTGGAGAATAAATGACGTGATGATGACTATTGATGATGTCCTGAGGACAAAACCTCTTGTCAGCCGGTACAAAGGATTGTTTAACGTTTCATGGCTGACACACCTCCGCAAATGGCAGTTTGATTATACTCTTCAGTACAACGGGCCTGGGCGGATACCTTCAACTATGTCAAATCCGGAAGATTTCAGGATGCCTGATTCGTTTAAGGCCTTCCCTGTTATGAACGGACAGGTGACACGCAATTTCAAAAAGTTCCAGATCTATGTCGGCTCCGAGAATATTCTCGACTTTACACAGCACATGGCAATAGTAGATGCACAGAATCCTTTTGGTGATAATTTCGATGCCAGCCTTATCTGGGGTCCGGTTCACGGAAGAAAAATATACGGAGGATTCAGGTTTTACATTAACAGAGATACAGAATAATTAATTTAACTTATAAACTTATGATTATGAAGACATTAAAGAGTTTAACAGCCATTCTTCTCATACTGGCATTACCGCTTATTTTAAATGCCCAGGAAAAAGGAAAAAATACAGAAACTGTTGTTTACACCACATCAATTGACTGCAAGGCATGTGTAAACAAGATAATGAGCAACCTTCCTCAGGAGAAGGGTATCAAGGATGTGAAATGCGACTTGTCGAACAGCCAGGTTGCAGTAACATACCAGAAGGACAAGACAGATCCGGAGCAGATAAAAAGGTCGATAGAGAAGCTTGGATATACAGCAAAACAGAATACTCCAAAGGCTGAGCAAAAAGACAGGTAATAATTGTGCCTTCAGCGTGCTATGCCTGCCAGGTCGCGGATAACAACTGAAGCGCAGGCAATACCGAATATGGCAGGCATATATGATATTGTACCCACAACGGAAGCTTTATTCTGCTCACCGTTTGTGGGTACAACTTTTTCTTTATCAATTTCTTCCGGCGACCAGACTGCAGTAAAACCATTCCTGACACCCAGCTTGTGCAGCTTTTTCCTTAATATCCTGGCGAGGGAACAATTAGTTGTATCTGAAATATCTGAAATCATCACTGAAAGGGGATCAAATTTGCCACCTGCTCCCATTGAGCTGACAAGCGGCATCTTCCTGTTTACAGTATGGTAAATAAGGAAAACTTTTGGCGAAAGAGTATCTATTGCATCTACAACATAATCATAGCCCTTATCAATAATTTCGATCATCCGCTCATCCTTTATATACTCATTTATTATTGTAAGCCTGAGCCCGCTGTTTATATCGAGAAGCCTTTGCCCCATTACCTCAGCTTTTGCCCTGCCTTCAGTGCTTTGCAATGCCGGCAACTGCCTGTTCCTGTTGGAGGTATGAACAGTATCCCCGTCAACAATTGTCATTGACCCAATACCGGAACGGCAAATCATCTCTGCTGCATAAGCTCCCACTCCGCCTAATCCCACTACAAGAACATGAGAATTTTTAAGCGTGGCAAGCTTTTCATCTCCCAGTAACAACTCCGTTCTCGACAGCCAGTTATTCATAATTTAAAATTTGTATTCCGTACCGTGCAACTCCATGTTGCTACGTTAAATCCGTGGTTATTTTTAAGGTGCTGAATAAAGATTTATAATTCTTCAGTATAATATTCTTAAGTTCATCAAGCCCTATTCCAAGATCCCCTGCCACTTTCAGGTATATTTCCTTAATGCTCACCTCCGAGCCATCTGTCTCCATAAAGATCCGGTCAAGGGGCAGGCATTTCACAAGATCTGAAGATTCCGGCCTAATAATAAAATCAAACCAGAATGAGAGATACATCCCTCTGCCGGTAAGCTGTGCCGCAAGTTCCTTTTTCCCGCGGAATCCATGTACAAGCCAAGGCATTGCAGGTTTCATTTTTTTATGCGAAGCCAGAAGTTCGTCCCATGACCTGACACAATGTATAATAAGAGGTTTCCTGCATTCATCCGAAATTCTTACCTGTTCTTCAAAGATCTTCCTCTGAAGCTCTGATGAAGGACCTTTCAGTCTGTCGTAACCGGCTTCGCCAATAGCAACAACATTTTCATTGCAGGCATTGGTCTTAACAAAGTCAAGAAGCTGTTGCTGATTTGCTTCCGTCAAAAACCAGGGATGAACACCAACAGAATATGCTATTCCATCCCTGTAAACGGGATTTATTCCTTCATGCGCCATTAGTGTATCAACAGTAAATACACTATCGCGGATGAAGGAATCGTGGTTGTGAATATCAATATAATCCCCTGGTACAGGGTGGTTCATATCTGTTATTTACTTAGGGCTGAAATCCCTTTATCTATTCTGCTTAAGGTCTCTTCCCTACCCAGCCATGAAATGATATCGAACATGTGTGGTCCCCTTGAGGCGCCGACAATAACAAGCCTGAAAGCATTCATAACAGCGCCGGCATTGTATCCCTTGCTTTCCATCCATGCTTTAACTGCAGGCTCTGTAACAGATGCTGTAAATTCAGGGCATGATTTCAGAACTTCCCTCAGCTCGCGCAACTGGACAGGAGACTCATCTTTCCATCTCTTCTTAATTACCTCAGGATCATATACTTCAGGTGCTTTAAAAAAGAATTCTGTCTGATCCCATATTTCCTTTACAAAATTTACTCTTTCCTTAACCAGGGCTATGAGTGATTCAAGCTGTACAATATCGCACTGAATTCCTTTTGCCCTGAGTACCTCCCTGAATTCCATGGCGAGAGCATCAACCGGCCTTTTCTGAAGATACTGATGGTTAAACCATTTTGCCTTTTCCGGGTCGAACCTTGAACCTGATTTTCCTACCCTCTCAAGAGAAAATGCCTCAACAAGCTCATCCATGCTGAATATTTCCTGCTCTGTGCCGGGATTCCAGCCAAGCAGTGCAAGCATATTTACAAAAGCATCAGCATAATAGCCTTCCTCGCGATAACCCTTCGCAGTTTCACCGTAAGGCCAGTAGAGGGGGAATACAGGAAATCCCATTTTATCTCCGTCTCTTTTGCTCAGTTTCCCTTTCCCGTCGGGTTTAAGCAGAAGGGGAAGATGCGCAAATACAGGCGGATCCCACCTGAACGACTTGTAAAGCATTACATGAAGGGGAAGTGAAGGAAGCCATTCTTCACCCCTGATTACATGTGAAATCTTCATGTGATGATCATCGACAATATTGGCCAGGTGGTATGTTGGCATACCGTCAGACTTGTATAAAACCTTATCATCCAGTGTAGAGGAATGGACAACAATGTGGCCCCTGATCTGGTCATCACAGTGGATATCTTCACCGGAAGGCATCTTATACCTTATTACATAATGCTCCCCTTCTTCAAGTTTCTTTTTCCATATTTTAACAGGCAGGGAAAGCGAGTTATTAAGCTTGTCTCTGACTGAAGCATTATATATAAAGGTATTACCTGTTTTTTCACTCTCACTCCTCAGCTTTTCAAGCTCCTCCGGTGTATCGAAAGCATAATATGCATCACCTGAAGCAATAAGCTGATCAGCAAACTGCTTATATGCCTCTTTTTTGTCACTTTGTCTGTAAGGACCATAGCTTCCTCCTTCATTGATCCCTTCATCAACCTTTATTCCTGCCCATTTAAGGGAATCAATTATATAATTCTCAGCGCCCTCGACAAACCTTGTCTGATCAGTATCCTCAATTCTGAGTATAAAGGTGCCATTATGCTTCTTTGCAAAGAGGTAATTATACAAGGCTGTACGTACACCTCCGATATGTAACGGACCTGTGGGACTGGGAGCAAAACGAACCCTTACTTCTGACATAATTTCTTTATTGTTGAATAATAATGTGCAAAGATAGGCAAAGCGGATAACAAACAATACATTAACTATTATCAGGATTTATAAGCCTGAAATGTATTAATTTAGCATTTTATTTTGTCTGCTATGAAAACTATGAAAGCGCTTGTGAAAGCCAGACCTGAAAAAGGTTTATGGATGCAGGAAGTTCCCGTGCCAGAACCCGGCATTAATGACGTGATTGTAAAAGTCAAAAAATCAGCTATTTGTGGCACAGACCTTCATATTTATGAATGGGATCCCTGGGCACAGAAGACAATTAAAACTCCTATGATCATTGGCCATGAGTATATGGGCTATATTGATAAGGTTGGCGCCGGTGTGAAGAACATACGGCCCGGAGACAGAGTAACGGGAGAAGGTCACCTGGCATGCGGACATTGCCGTAACTGCAGGAGAGGGAAGGAACATGTATGCGAAAATACGATAGGGATAGGTGTAAATACAGATGGCTCTTTTGCCGAATATGTGAGGATTCCTGAGATGAACGTCATTCCTCTCGATCACCGGATCCCCGATGACTGGGCTGCAATTATGGATCCCTTCGGGAATGCAACACATACGGCGCTTTCGTTCCCCCTGCTTGGCGAAGACGTTCTTATAACCGGATCAGGGCTCATTGGCAGTATGGCAGTGGCAATAGCCAAATTCGCCGGAGCCAGGTTCATTGTTGCCAGCGACCTGAGTGATTACAGGCTCGAAATAGCAAAAAAGATGGGAGCTACAATTACAGTAAACCCGTCGAAGGGCGAAAAGATTGCAGATGCTGTTAAAAAACTTCACATGAGAGGCTTTGATGTCGGACTCGAAATGTCAGGATCACCAAAAGCCTTCACTGAAATGATCTCCAATATGTACAACGGTTCAAGTATTTCTCTTCTCGGAATACTGCCTTCAAATTTCGAAGTGCCATGGAGTGATATAATATTCAAGGCAATAACACTAAAAGGAATCTATGGACGCGAAATGTGGGAGACCTGGTATAAAATGGAACAGATGATAATCGGAGGCATTAACCTCGATCCTGTAATAACCCACCGCTTCCATATCGATGACTTCCAGAAAGGCTTCGACGCCATGGAAGAGGGAAATTGCGGTAAAGTCATACTCAACTGGGAATAACAAAATCCATTGTGAAACTTTGTGCCTTTGTGCCCTGGTGGTAAAAATAGAAAATAAGGCCACCAAGGCTCTAAGGCTCTAAGAAACACGAAGAAAACTTTATATTGAAACTGTTATGTACAAAAATTACAAGGAGCATCTTGATAAGACTCTTAGTGAGATAAGAGAAGCCGGACTTTATAAAAATGAACGAATAATTGTTTCTCCGCAGGGAGCTGAAATAGAGCTGAATACAGGTCAGAAGGTCCTCAATTTCTGCGCAAACAACTACCTGGGATTATCAAACAACAAGTCCCTCGTTGAAGCTGCAAAAGCTGCTCTTGACAACCATGGCTATGGCATGTCATCGGTACGTTTTATCTGCGGTACTACTGACCTGCACAAGGAGCTTGAAAAGAAGATTGCAGAATTCTTCCACACAGAAGATACTATACTTTATGCTGCCTGCTTCGATGCTAACGGAGGTGTGTTTGAACCTTTGCTTGGAGAAGAAGATGCCATTATCTCCGATTCACTCAACCATGCCTCAATAATTGACGGAGTAAGGCTATGCAAGGCACAGCGTTACAGGTATAACAATGCCGACATGACCGATCTGGAGGAACAACTGAAGGCCGCACAGAATAACAGATTCAGACTAATTGTCACCGACGGTGTGTTTTCGATGGATGGCAATGTGGCGCCGCTGGACAGGATTTATGAGCTGGCCGGGAAATACAATGCCATGATAATGGTGGATGAATCTCACTCTGCAGGTGTTGTCGGAAAAACAGGAAGAGGCGTGACTGAACTGTATGATCTCAAAGGCAAAATAGAAATCATAACCGGAACTCTTGGCAAATCATTCGGTGGAGCAATAGGCGGTTTCACTACAGGTAAAAAGGAAATAATTGAACTGCTGCGCCAGAGATCAAGGCCATATCTCTTCTCAAATTCAATTCCGCCTCTTGTTGCAGCGGCAGGAATTAAAATGGTTGAGATGATGACGGAAACAAATACCCTGCAGGATAAGCTTCACAGCAATGCAGAGTATTTCATTGACAGGATGAAGAAAGCTGGGTTTGATATAAAACCAACAAAATCAGCGATATGTGCAGTAATGCTGTACGATGCAAAACTTTCACAGGATTTTGCGGCAAAGCTCCTTGAAGAAGGAATTTATGTTATCGGCTTCTATTATCCTGTTGTTCCAAAAGGGCAGGCAAGGATAAGGGTACAGCTGTCTGCTGCTCATGAGAAGGAACATCTCGACAAGGCGCTGAAAGCCTTTGAAAAAACCGGAAAAGAACTTGGAGTAATAAAATAGAAATCAGCGAAAATCAGCGTAATCTGCGGGACAATTATATTTTTCCCGCTGATTTTGCAGATCTGCGCAGATATAAGAATTATGAATAAAGCATTATTTCAGATTTACCGCATACTGGTTCCAAAACCTGTAAGAACCTGTCTCCTGAAGAAATCGCTAAGAAAAAAGATCATTTCATTACTTTCATCAATTCCTGATAATCAGAGAGATGAAGAGAAAAAAGAGCTTCTTGATTATCTTAAATCAAATGAAGTAAGGATCTTCCCCTATCCTTTTCATGATAACTATTCAGCAGACAAGATTGAGGTGTTCCTTGATGATGTGAAAGGTATGCGCTATGTGCTTCAGGATGGAAAAAAGCTATATTTCAAAAAACGCTGGGGTGTAAAAAGAATACAGCGTGCATATTCCGACCTTTCGAGGGAACAGGATCTGAAAAGTCCTCACCGCTACTTAACTGAGTCTTTTGATGTGGGCAGCAGTGATGTTATTGCCGATATCGGAGCTGCAGAGGGTAATTTCAGCCTGTCGGTAATAGAAAGAGTAAAAAAGATCTATCTCTTTGAATACGACAGGGAATGGGATGAAGCGCTCAGGGCAACTTTCGAACCCTGGAAAGAAAAGGTTGAGATAATAAATAAATATGCTTCTGACCATAATGATGAATCGCATGTCTCCCTCGATGATTTTTACGAACAGAAAAAGGATCTCTCCTTTCTTAAAATAGATGTTGACGGAGCTGAAGAGACTGTTCTGAACGGCTGCAGACGAATATTCGCCTCCGGGAAGCCTTTCAGGATAGCTTTATGCACCTATCATAAGCACGATGATGAAAGATTATTCACCGTACTCCTTGAGAACAACGGATTTTCAGTAAACCCGTCAAGGGGATACATGATTAACTACTATGATAAAAAATTAAAATCCCCGTGGATAAGACGGGGATTGATAAGAGCTATAAGGTAGGGTCATCCGCATTTTGAGCAGCCACAGTCTTTGCATATCAGGCAACCTTCCTCATAAACAAGGTTCTCCGAACCGCACTCACCGCACTTGCCTTTTGCCTTTGTTCCGTTTGGAATATATTTCTTAAGAGCTTTCTCAACACCGTTTTTCCAGTTGTTGATTGACTCACTGTCGAGCCTGAGCGATTCAACAAGAGTGACAACATCGGCTATAGGCATTCCATGACGGAGAACACCGGAAATAAGCTTGGCATAGTTCCAGAATTCCGGCATGAACATGTGTGAAAGGCCTTCTATATTCTTTTTATAACCGTATTTATCTGTGTACTGGAAGTCGTACCTTGTCTTGTTTCCTTCTTCCTTTACCTTAATTATTTTCCCTTTCACTATGCTCTTTGGTATGGGGAATATCTCCTCATCGGCAAGACCTGTGAATATCTCGTAAGGTTTATTATCCTTGAGGCCAACAAAAGCGACCCATTTTTCTTCATTTATACTGAATCTGATAACATCGGCATCAAGAACCTTAGGCCTTACAGGTCTGTCAGATACTGCTCTTGTCTCCGCTTTTCCTGAGATCAGCACTCCGTCCCTCGATCCGTCACGATAAACTGTAGCGCCCTTGCAGCCCGACTTCCATGCAGTAAGGTAGAGTTCACTTACAAGTTCCTCCTTAACATCTGAAGGAAGATTTATTGTTACACTTATTGAATGGTCTACCCATTTTTGTATTGCACCCTGCATTCTGACCTTTGCAATCCAGTCGACATCATTTGCAGTCGATTTGTAATATGGTGATTTTGCAATAATCTCATTTATAGCTTTATCATCCATACCTGATACCTCTTCAGGATCATACCCGTTAAGTCTGAGCCAGTCGACAAATTTATGATGGAAAACAGGGAATTCTTCCCATGAATCTCCTACCTCATCCCTGAAAGTAACCTTCACATTCTTGTCGTTGGGATTTACCTTTCTCCTGCGCTTGTAGAATGTTGAGAATATAGGCTCAATACCTGATGTAGTCTGCGTCATGAGGCTTGTGGTCCCGGTCGGGGCGATTGTCAGAAGAGCAATGTTCCTTCTTCCGAATTTCACCATATTATTATACAGAACCGGATCAGCTTCCTTAAGCCTTAGTATGAAAGGATTATTTGCCTCTCTTTCAGCATCAAATATAGTGAACGGGCCTCTTTCCTTTGCAAGGTAGGTTGATGATTTGTAAGCCTCGAGTGCCAGGGTTTTATGGACTTCAACGGAAAATTCTGTAGCTTCATCGCTTCCGTACCTTAGACCAAGGGCGGCAAGCATATCGCCTTCAGCGGTTATACCAATACCTGTTCTTCTTCCCTGAATACATTTCTCCTTTATATTTACCCAAAGGTTTCTTTCAACGTGCTTAAGCTCTTCATTTTCAGGGTCTGCATCTATTTTGGCGAGGATGGCATCGATCTTCTCCATTTCGAGGTCGATTATGTCATCCATTATTCTCTGTGCAAGGCCCACATGTTCCTTATAAAGTCCAAAATCGAATTCTGCCTGCTTTGTGAAAGGATTTTTCACATAGCTGAACAGGTTAATCGCAAGCAGTCGGCAGCTGTCATAAGGACAGAGCGGAATTTCACCGCAGGGATTTGTTGAAACAGTAGCAAATCCAAGGTCGGAATAGCAATCAGGAACACTCTCCCTGATTATTGTATCCCAGAACAATACACCGGGTTCTGCTGATTTCCAGGCATTGTGAATTATTTTGTTCCAGAGCTGTAATGCATCAGAATCAACTGAATATTTCGGATTTGATGATTTTATAGGATACTGCTGCCTGAATTTGGTTTTACCCTGGACTGCATTCATGAAATCGTCGGTAAGCTTCACTGATACATTGGCTCCAGTTACCTTTCCGCTTTCCATTTTTGCATCAATAAATTTTCCTGAGTCGGGATGCTTTATTGATATTGAAAGCATGAGGGCTCCTCTTCTTCCGTCCTGGGCAACTTCTCTTGTAGAGTTTGAATAACGCTCCATAAAGGGAACAACTCCAGTTGATGTGAGTGCGCTGTTGAGCACCGGTGTGCCCTTCGGCCTTATATGAGAAAGGTCATGACCAACTCCGCCCCTTCTTTTCATAAGCTGAACCTGTTCCTGGTCAATTTTCATTATTCCCCCGTATGAATCGGAAGAACCGTCATTACCTATCACGAAACAGTTCGAAAGCGAGGCAATCTGATATTCGTTGCCAATTCCGGTCATAGGACCACCCTGTGGGACAATGTATTTAAAGTCCCTGAGTACATTATATATAAGGTCTTCCGCGAGAGGATTTTTGTATTTCTTTTCTATACGGTGAATTTCACTGGCAAGCCTGCGATGCATGTCATCCGGAGTCTTCTCATAAAGATTTCCGAATGAATCCTTTAGGGCATATTTATTGGCCCATACCCTTGCGGCAAGCTCATCTCCCTTGAAATAAGCTATGCTTGCCTCAACTGCTTCATCATGTGAATATGTTGGTCGTGCACTGACATCATTTTTCTTTTCCACTGCGGGGCTTGTTTTTTCTCTTTTCACTTTTTCAGCAGCGACAGCCGGTTCCTGGACAAATAATTCTTCCATATTAAAATTGTTCTTCTCTGATTTTTATCTGATTACAAGGCCACCGTTTTTCAAAACGGGTAATTGCTAAATTAAACAAGTCAGATACCTGATGCAAGAGTAAAAATTTAAGTTTATTAACATTAATGTATGGAGTTATTAACCAAAGTGTATGTCTTTGATTTACATTTGCTTAGCTGCTAAACGAATTGTAAATGTTTAACAGAAAAACGATTAGAGTGATGTGAATATTTATGTTGAAAAAATTCCTGCAAAGTGCAAAAACCGGTTGAAAAAATTACAGAAATATATATATAAAAAGAGGGTGTCCTTTTGAGACACCCTCTGTATTAAGTATAATCCCTTATTAATTGAAGAGATAACGGATACCAATCTGTATAGCCCAGGTTGAAGCAACTGATGTTGGATCCTGGTAGGTCTCTGAAATATAATTCGTTCCGATTTTTCTCATTGCTACCCTCATTTTGCCTGTAGCGGCATCACGACCAGTTACAGTGAGTGGTGAAGTGGTAACGAATGATTTTGAGAGTCCCCAATCAGAATTGAGAAGGTTTTCTACATTAATAACATCAAGGCTGAACTGAAGAGTATTAACCTGCTCCTTAACCTTGATTTTGAAATCCTGCATAACCCTCATGTCAAGACGCTGATACCATGGCAGGTATGCTGCATTTCTCAATGCATATTCTCCGGCATGTTTAGAAATATATGGATCCTGTGCTGCAAAAGCGAAATAAGCAGCTGCATCGGCTGGTGAAGCAAAGATAACTTCAGAAGCATCGCGTGGCATGTACATAAGGTCGTTTGTTGTACCGTCAGCATTTGCATCATTATAATAGTAATATGAAGCTGCACCACCTATATAACCTGTATAGAAGAATGCAACTGATGTTGCAAAGTATTTTGCATACTCAACCTTGTAGCTCAGGGAGCCTACCATTCTGTGAGGGGTATTATTGAGTGTCAGACCAAGCTCATCGGAGTTGGAAAAACCACTGACATACCTGTACTGCCATGCTGAGAACGGGTCAGAACCTGATTTACCCGAAACTTCTTCACCCCAGCTGCGTGAATAGGCAAGACTTCCGCTAAAGCCGTAAGCCCTTGGCAGACTGAGTTCTGCAGACAGTGAATAACCCTGACCTTTGTTTGTATTCCTCATTATCACAACGTTCTGATAAGGTGAGGTAATATATTTTGTAGCTGTAGTGCTGTTTGTCCAGTAAGGACGTACAAGAGATCCTTCGAGTACTGTTGAAGCAGCAGGAGCAAGGTTGATATTGTCAAATCTGATTGCATTCATGTCTTTTGTATAAACTCCTTCAAGAGTAAGCATCATATTTGCCGGGAGCTTGATATCGAATGCAAGGCTTGAACGCCAAACCTGCGGGAGCTTGAATTTCTTGTCAATTGCAGCTATCCTTCCGCCAACAGGGTTTGATGTCGGGAAGATATCTGAAAGGGCAGCATTTGTAAGCAGCTGTGAAGCATCATTATACAGAGGAAGCCTTGCAAGCTGTGCCTGGCTGGCTGCACCACCGCTCTGGTTTACTACAAGCTGGTACTGAAGCATACCGCTGTTTGTTGGCTGGTTTGTAAACCATACAAAAGGAATTCTTCCTGTGAAGATACCTGTACCACCCCTTACCTTGAGCGACTTGTCGTTGAATACATCATAAGTGAATCCGAGACGTGGTGACCATAGCAGTTTTGCATCAGGCCATGTTGAAAGATCAACTGTTTCTCCGTCCCTGAATGAATATGCTGCCAAAGCAGGATTATCAACAGCTCCTGAGAAATACATCGGGAGGTCCACTCTTAAACCTGCTGTCAGCTTAAGGTTGTCAAGAACACTGTACTCATCCTGCATGTATGCAGCAAACTGACCAAAATTCAGTTCTGCAACAGGATTTGTGAATCCATTGATAGGATATGTATAGGCAAAGTTAATCGGGTGGTAGTTTGCATTGAAAGGCTGACCAACTCCGTCACCGTTAGCAAATCTCTGGAAAGCTGTCAGGTCCCTGAACCTGTAATAAGAGCTTCCCTGGCGGAGATAGCTGTTTGCAAAGTACTGATGTTCAAATGACATACCGACAGTGAATTTATGCCTGTCGAGCTGGTATGTTGCGTTATCAGTAATAATAAACGTATTGTTGTCGACATTGTTCTTGTATGAGAAGAGCTCATAACCAGCTGACATGTATACCTGGCCGCTTGTAGCAACACCTGACATAATATCTATGAAAGGAAATATCTCGCTGTCGCTTGTACGTGGCTGACCGTAAATTGTGTATGCAACAAGGAATTTGTTTGAAACCTCTCCGAACCTGCTGTTAAGTTCACCGGTTATTGAATGAAGAGTGTTTGAATTATAGTACTGTGAATTCTCGAATGATAAGCCTCCTGTCCTTGACTGACGGCCTCCTGAAATTGAAGGAGTTGCATCGCCGCTGTTGCTTGGTGCAAAACGTGCTGAACTCTCTGAATAGTTGTAACGGAATGAGAACTTATGATTCTTGCTTATGTTCCAGTCGATTCTTGCAAGGATCTTGTTATTGAATTCATCATCACCGCCCCAGCTTTCATATCTGCCGGTTTCGTAGTTATACTTCGATTTCAAAAGCTGTGAAAATGTCTGTAAGTCAGCAGCCTGTACCCTTGAGTTGACGTTCAGGTCAGTTGCATCACGACCTGGTTCCATAGCAAGAAGAGTGTTCCCGGGAGTAAGAGTGCTTTCTTTTTCAGCGCTCAGGAAGAAGAACAATTTGTTTTTGATAATCGGACCACCAAGGGTGAAGCCATAAGCTGATTTTGAAGACTGTGAAACTTTAAGTCTCTTGTCCCTGATTTTCTTACCCACCATTGTTGTGTCACGGTAGAAACCGTAAACTGATCCCCTGAACTGGTTTGTACCGCTCTTAGTAATTGCGTTTACACCTGCACCGGTGAAGTTGGACTGGGTTACGTCGAAAGGAGCAACGGCAATCTGGATCTCTTCAATAGCTTCCATTGAAATAGGTTCACCGCTGACACCAGGCATATTTGTACCCGATAGTCCGAAGTTGTTATTGAAGTTTGCACCGTCAACAGTAACGTTTGTGTTATATGCTTCACGGCCAACATAACCAGCACCTGTTGAGTAGGGAGACAGTTTTGTATAGTCGCTGAGGTTCCTGTTCATTGTAGGAATAAGAGCCATATCGGCCTTATTGATATTTGTTGTAGCTCCCATTTTTTCTGTACCAAAGGCTGAAGGTCTGGCACCAACAACAATAACTTCACCTAGCTCTGAAGCACTTTCTGTAAGTTCGGTTTTCAGGGTATAAGCTTCACCGAGAAGAAGTGAGATCTCTGTGAAAGTCTTTTTTGAAAAACCGATAAACGATACTTCAATCTTATATGGCCCGCCAGGACGCATACCCTGGATGTTGAAAAAACCTTCATTGTTTGTCAGGGCCCCGTATTGTGTTCCCGAAGGCTCATGTATTGCAAGAACTGTTGCTCCGGGCAGTGCAGCGCCCTTCGAGTCAACAATCCTTCCCGTCAGACCCGATGTTGTGGCTCCCTGTCCGAACATAATGACTGTTATGAACATGAAGACCAACACCGAAAAGATTCTTTTGAATTGGTTCATCATAAAAATAGGTTTTAGGATTAATAAAAATTTTCGCAAGGTTACAGTAAATATTTGATTCAAAGATCAAAAGCGGATTACATTTTTGTTAAATCCGGGCAAACAATTTACACCTCTTTATAATAAAGCTTGTAAAAAGCCACTGATGAGTTTTAAACAACTTTTCAGCTCTTTTTGTTAAAAAGTTGGTGGTAAAATGCTGTTCAGAATTTTTGTCGTTGCGCCTCTATTCTTAGCAACATAGGCCGATGCAGCATTTGCAGATTTTAAATACGAATCGTCATTAAAAAGCCAGTTTTCAAGTATTGACCTGAATCCCGTATATGAATTGAAACTTGAAGCTCCGTTTTCCTTAATTAATTCAACTGCTTCTCTGAATTTGTCATACCTCGGGCCAAACATCACCGGAAGGCCCCAGCATGCGGCTTCCAGTATGTTATGGATGCCCTTCCCGAATCCTCCTCCGATAGCAGCAATATTGGCATACCGGTACGCGGAAGAGAGCATACCCATATTGTCTATTATAAGCACCCGTGCATCCCGGTCACTATCACTGAACTGTGAAAACCTTACTGTCTTTACCTTAAACAGCTTTTCAAGCCTGTCAATGTTCTCCCGGTGAATTTCATGAGGTGCAAATACCCACTTCATCCTGTCAGGATAATTATTAATATATTCTGATATTATCTCCTCATCCTGGTGCCAGCTGCTACCCGCCAGGAACAGTTTCTCATCACCTCTGAATTGTTCCAGCTGCCTTATTTCCCTTGCTGCCGAAACTATCTGAAGAACTCTGTCAAAACGTGTATCTCCAGTTACAATTGCATTTTTCAGACCTATACCTGCCAGGAGGTCAGCAGAGGCTTCATCCTGAACAAAAAACATTTTAAACTTCCTCAGAATATCCCTGAAGAATCCTCCATACCACTTAAAAAAATGCTGTCCGGGTCTGAATATTCCGGAAATAAGATAAAGTGGTTTATTCCTTTTGTAAAGTGCTGATATATAATTGTTCCAGAATTCATATTTTACAAAAACAGCGAATTCAGGATTTACCTTGTCAAGAAATCTTTCTGCATTAAAAGGGGTATCAGGGGGAAGGTAAATTATGCAATCTGCCTTTTCATAATTCTTCCGTATCTCATATCCCGAGGGAGAAAAAAAAGTGAGAACAATCCTGTGGTCAGGCAGTCTTTCCTTAAGCGCTTCAATGACAGGCCTCCCCTGCTCAAATTCTCCAAGGGAAGCGCAGTGAATCCAGATATTTGGTGAACCGGGGCTTATTTTACCATCAATCCTCTTCTCCCATTCCTTTATTCCGGCTACCCACAGACGCGCCTTTGGATTTATCAGGGCCAGCAGCCTGGAAAAAGCCGATAAAATGTAAATCGATAAATTATAAATAGTTCCCATAACCATTCAAATAGAGCTGACAAAGGTATGAAAAAGGCACAAAGGCACAAAGGCGCCGTTGTGCCCTTACTCCGTTGCTCCTTTAATAAATAAAATCTATTTTTACATATTATAGTTTCTGTATCCTATGGTAAGGCTGATTGCCCTTGTTATTTCAATTGTACTGCAGATAATAGCCGCAGTGATCGCGTTCAGGTTTATGAAGCTTACCAGGTACAGGGTTTCCTGGATCCTGCTTTCACTCTCCTTTGTCTTTATGGCTGTAAGCAAGATAATCCAGTTTTTTGAATTCTTCAGGGGCACTCCTTCTTATACATGGCAAATGGTGGACGAATGGCTCGGGGTTGTTGTTTCAATCTTTATCATCAGCGGTGTTATACTTATCAGGGAACTTTTCCTGTCACTGAAACGTGCCGATGCTGAAAGGCTGAAAACAGAGAAAAGAGTGCTTAATGCCATTATCAACACAGAGGAAAATGAAAAGAAACGGTTTGCAAAGGACATACATGATGGCCTGGGGCCAATTCTTTCAACAGTTAAAATGTCACTGTCAGCTCTTACCGACAGGATAAAGGACCCTTCGGGCACAGTAATACTCAACAACACCAATCATCTTGTCAATGAGGCTATTAACACCATAAAGGATATATCCAACAACCTCAGCCCGCATGTACTCTCAAACTTTGGCCTGACAAGTGCAATAAGCGCTTTTACATCAAAGATAAACCAGACTAAAACAATTGAGATTGACTTTAAGTCGAATATGGAAAAACAGCGGCTCGACAGTGACAAGGAGGTAGTGGTTTACAGGGCTGTCTGTGAATTAATTAACAACTCTCTTCTTCACTCAGGGGCGTCCAGAATAGAGATAGAGCTAAATAAACACGAAAAATTCATTACCTTGCAGTTCAATGATAATGGCAGAGGCTTCGACACATCCGCACTTAGTCATAATGACAGCAAGGGTATGGGTTTGTCGAACATAGAAACAAGGGTTAAAACAGTTGAAGGCGTATTTATCCTTGAGAGTACTCCGGGAAAAGGAACTAGCGCTCTTATTAAATTAACTGAATAGATAAGCTTCCACAGATTTTGCAAATGGAAAAGATAAGAATAATAATCTGCGATGACCATCAGCTGTTCAGAAACGGATTGAAGATCCTCCTGAATGCATTTCCTGAATTTGAGGTCATCGGAGAAGCTTCAAACGGGGATGAATTCCTTAAGATAATTAAGAATATTAAAGCAGACGTGGCCCTGATGGACATCAATATGCCTGAAATGGACGGTATTGAGGCTACAAGGAGGGGCCTGAGAATAAATCCTGATCTGAATATTATAGCTCTGTCGATGTATGGCGAGGAGGAATATTATTACAAGATGGTTGATGCCGGAGCCAAGGGATTCCTGGTAAAAGACTCCGATATATCTGAGGTCAGGGAGGCTGTAATGTCAATTATGAAGGGCGGAAGCTATTTCTCACAGGAACTGCTCTACCACGTTATACAGAAGATCAAGCACAGGGAACTCGAAAGCAAATCAGCCAATCTTTCAAAAAGGGAAAAGGAAATACTATTCAAGATCTGTGAGGGTTTTTCAAACCAGGAGATTGCCGAATCGCTCTTCATCAGCAAAAGGACTGTTGACAAGCACAGGGCTAACCTCCTTGGAAAAACAAATTCGAAAAATACTGCCAGCCTGATCCTCTTTGCAATCAGGAACAAGCTTATTGAAATATAAATTGAATTAAAAGACCTTAATTCTGTCAGTTATGTCTGAAGCTAATGATTTAGGCCATAAAGGTGAAGATCAGGCTATTGAATTCCTGAAGCAGAACGGATACAGGATACTGTTCAGAAACTGGACGTGGGGCAAACATGAAGTTGACATAATAGCTGAAAATAAGCAATCTGTAGTCTTTGTTGAAGTGAAGACACGTTCCGACAATTTTCAGGAACACCCGAGAACTGCTGTGACCAATGAAAAACAGAAGTCAATAATCAGGGCTGCCGAAGGATATATCCAGAGAAACAAGATCGACAAGGAAAGCCGTTTTGATATAATAACTCTTATAAAAAAAGGAGAGGAATTTGAAATCGATCATATTGAAGATGCATTTTATCCAACTCTGAGATAATGGACATAGTCTCAATACGTGAATATTGCATTGCAAAACCACTGGTGACTGAGAGTTTCCCCTTTGGTGATGATACTCTTGTGTTTAAAAAGAAGGGGAAAATATTTGCGCTTGCAAACCTTGAGGGCGAGCTTACCCTTAACCTGAAATGCAACCCGGCACTTGCCATTGAACTGAGAGAAAAATATGCTTCTGTAATTCCGGGCTATCACATGAACAAGAAGCACTGGAATACTGTTCTGATAGATGGATCGGTACCCGACAATGAGATTCTTGCATGGATCGACCACTCTTATGATCTTATTAAAGGCTGAATAAAAAATTATCTGCTATGAAGAAGAACATTCTTGCTGCAACTCTTGCCCTCACTTCACTCCTTTCTTTTGCACAGAAAAAAAATGATGCTGCACCCGTAAACAAGGATGAAATTATTTTCAAAACCCTTGTCGGACAAAAAGCCACTTCTGTCAAAGACCAGGCCAGAACCAGCACTTGCTGGTGCTTTGCCACAACTTCATTTATTGAATCTGAATTGTTAAGAATGGGTAAAGGTGAATTTGACCTTTCAGAAATGTATATAGTGAGGAACAACTATACCGACAGATTGAAAAATAACTACCTGAGGCAGGGAAAGGGAAATACCGATGAAGGAGGTCAGTCACACGACTGGATGAAGATCTTTGTTCAGTCGGGTATTGTTCCTGATGAAGTTTACCCCGGACTAAACTACGGTTCTCCAAAACACAACCATCAGGAGCTTAACAGTTACCTGAAGGCGGTTGCACAGACAAGTGTTGACCTTAAAAAAGAAAGCCCGCAGTATAATACAATTGTATCCGACATACTTGATGCATATCTGGGGAAAGTCCCACAATCATTTACATATAAGGGAGTTACTTATACACCTGAATCGTTTGCACAAAGCCTTGGAATAAATCCTTCCGACTATATTGAAATAACATCAATGACTCATTTTCCTTTTTATACGAAAGGTGTTCTGGAAGTTCCTGATAACTGGAGAATGGAGAATTTCTACAATGTCCCTCTTGATGAACTGATTGCAATAATTGATTATGCACTGAAAAATGGCTATACTGTCAACTGGGACGGAGACACAAGTGAGGATGGCTTTTCTGGCAGGAAGGGAGTAGCCCTCTTTCCATCAGCAAATGTAACTCAGGAACTGCGCCAGGAAATGTTCGAAAACTTCACAACTACCGATGACCACATGATGCATGTTACCGGTATCGCTAACGACCAGAATGGCAATAAGTATTATATAACAAAGAATTCATGGGGTCCTGAAAGCAATAAAACGGGAGGCTATCTCAATATGTCAGAACAGTATGTCCGCGCAAAGACTCTGTTTATAATGGTCAATAAGAATTCTATTCCAAAAGAGGTAAGGAATAAGCTGGGGATATAATGGTCTTGCAGTCGTGCGTCGTGAGCCCTGTGCCCTGAGTCGTGCGCCTTGAGTCGTGCGCCTTTATGTTGTTAAGCAGTTAAAGACTTTCTGCCAGAAGATTGCATCCCCGTATATCACTGTTATCAAATCTTCCAAGGACTTCAAAGCCCCCGTCGGGATGCAGCCTGCCAAGATCTCCTGTTGAGATGAATGAACATGAATGCAGATTTGCAAGATCAATTATGTTTATGCCTCCTGTCCTTCCAGGTTCTGTGAAAAGATTAACAGGATCCTGGGTATCACGAAGGATAATTTTCATCCACGGAGGACAATAAAACATTCCATCCCCTTTTGAATAAGCCTGACTCAGAAGTTCAGTCATCCCGTATTCTGAATGAACTGATTTTATATTGAAAGCTTTTTTAAGAACTGAATGCAGCTCTTCCCTGGTTATTTCAGGCCGCCTCCCCTTCATTCCTCCGGTTTCCATGACTGTTACTCCACTGAGATCGGAATGATTTCTCTCAGCCAGATTGAGAAGGGCAAATGTTACTCCGAGAAGCATGATCTTCCTGCCTTCTCCTCGCCTTTTTTCAATATTCCGGATCAGTGAATCATCATTTTCAAGATAAAAACCACTGAAAGGATCACCTGTCATATTTATCAGATGATCTGCCATATAAACAAGCGAAGAATTGTCCCTTTCGGTATACGACGGCAGCAGGGCGGCTATAAAGTAGTCTGATGGTTCACCATAAAAAAGCCTGAAGGACCTGAGAAAACTATCCTCATAAACTGACAGGTCGGACACATAGTGCCTGCTTGTTGACAAACCTGTTGTACCGCTGCTCTCAAATATTTTCTGCACAGGAAGATCTCCTGTTGTTATCCGGTGTCTTTTAAACATTTCAACAGGAAGAAATGGCAGCTCATCAGGCTTTGTTACTTTACCGGGTACTTTTTTCAGAAATCCGGAAAAATCGTGATATATAGGATTATTATTGTATTGATAATCAAATTGCTGAAGAGCAAGGTCAATAAAATCACTCTGTGACTTTACCGAAAAGATCTTATCCCTCAGGCTGGCAGTCATTATCACGGAAATGTCACAGAGCCGTCAGGCTGGTGCACCCACTGAAAAGTACATTCTCCGTAAGCAATGAGCTGTCTTGCTTCATTAACTGTACTGACGATCCGAATCTTCGTATACTTCTCATCACCCGACCTGTAAATCCATACCTGGTTTGGGGCAAGAGGATCGGCCATATCAGTCCATTGTACCGAAGGGACTGTCTTCAGATTATCAAAGGCTGTTTTTGCCGAAGCCTCATCAGCATAATCGCCTGCCTTGTAAAAGGATGGATTCAGGTTATTGCTCTGAAGGGTAAGCCTGTAAGGACTGTTATCTTTATTTACGTAAACAGTAATGTCAGGTCCGGGATTATTCATTGTTGAAACGGTTTTGCCCTGAGAGAATGAGAAGCCGTATACATAGTAGGTTGTGCTCTGATACGTTGTATTGTCAATTGTATCAGTTCCGGATGTCCGTGCCTTGTCCTCCTTCTCGCAGGAAGCAAGAAAAAGAACAGCTGAAAGCAATATAAATGATAACTGTTTCATGGTAAGTACAAAGATAAAACAATTGAATGCAATAATTTATTGTTTTTAGACGCGATTGCCTATATACTTTTTCAGGAACAGCGGCAGAGTTTCATAAGAAGATACTTTATGATTAAATGAAATATACAAAACATAAATTCTTCAACTATTAAATCCTTCTATCCACCGGCAAAAAAGCAGGTCATTTATCGAATAGAATTTCTTACCGCTTGCATCGAAATCATAATAAACTAATTCCATCCTGATTAGCGACTCTAATGATCTGAGCACTGAGGAAGGATTTCCCAATGAGTATTTCATAACAAAATCAATTCCTGTGGGTTCATATATTGCTCTCTCGAGTGCTGCAGCTTTCAATACTCTCCACTGAGGTACTGTAAGCATATTCCTGTAATTGAAAAATACTGGTTCCTGCTCTTCCAGAAGCCTTGCTGCTTCTTCCTTCCATATTATTTCATTAATTTTAACTGCTCCTGAGAGGTAAACCCTGTTGCATATCAGCTGGACGTAGTATGTATGGCCATCTGCCCAATCAATGAGACTTCTGATTGTTTCATCCTCTAGCTCTTTATCATTTTCATTGAAATGAATTTTGATAAATTTTCTATATATCTCACGATCTATCTTCCCTATTTTCAGGAGTGAAGCACTATTATAAAATGGTCGTGATGGTATTGTGAACATTTCATTCAGCAAATGCTGCTGACTGCCGGCAAAAATAAATATGACATTCTTAAGTTTCTGTATCAACGTCCTTAGCCATGCATCAGTATTTTTTTCAGGATATTTAAGCACCTGCTGAAACTCATCTATTGCTATTACATATTTTACATCCTGATTTTCAAGAAATGCAAAAATTGCTTCAATCTGATAGGGTATCTCCCTTTCCCTGAGTGTGAATGAGACCTGTGGAGATCCTGTCAGTGAATCGAAACTAATTGTAGTTCTTAATGATTTGATAAAATCCCATATTTTTTGTCCCGCTTTTTTCCTCTGCGGAACAGATCGGATAATAGCGCTGGCAAGTTCATTTAAAAACCCTGTAATATTCTCAGTCGGCAGAATGTCAAGATAAATCCCCCTGGTACCAGATGGGAGTTTTCCAAGAACATGTTGAATCAAAGCAGTTTTACCAATTCTCCTTTGCGCTATAAGAATTGTTGACTGCCCGCCTTTGAGATTCCTCAGAATCCTTCCTGTTTCTTCCAACCTGTCGCAGAAGTACTTGCCGCCATAATATCCTGTAGTCGGGAAAGGGGTTATTGGAGTTTTCATAATTTTAACTATTTACATTTTGCAATTTACAAAATGTAAATTACATTATAGCAATTATATTAAATATTTCTGTGCAATACAATAAAAAAGGCTGCACCTTAATGCAGCCTTTATGATAATTTATTTTAAGAGTGTTTAAACCCACCCCTGGCCCCTCCAGGGAGGGGAACCAGAAGCTATATTCATCGAGCCTACTCTCCGCGGATAGCAGTTATGCCCGGAAGTTTCTTGCCTTCCATATACTCGAGCATTGCGCCGCCACCCGTTGACACGTAACTTACCTTGTCTGCAAGACCGTTCTTGTTGATTGCAGCAACAGAATCGCCACCGCCGATAAGAGTATAAGCACCCTTAGCTGTGGCTGCTGCAATTGCTTTGGCTACTGCAGTTGTTCCCTTTGAGAATTTTTCCATCTCGAAAACACCCATAGGACCATTCCAGAGGATTGTCTTTGAATTATGGATAACTTCCGAGAACTGAGCGATAGTTTTCTCAGCTATATCAAGACCAAGCCATCCATCTTCAACTGCACCAACAGCAGAAACTTTTGTATTAGCCTCATTTTCAAACTTATCAGCATTAAGACTGTCAACCGGAAGATAAATTTTCACGCCCTTCTGTTTTGCCTTTTCAAGCAGCTGAAGAGCAAGGTCAAGCTTATCCTCTTCGCAAAGTGACTTACCTATTTTACCACCCTGGGCCTTGACAAATGTGTAGGTCATACCACCACCAATAATAATATTGTCAACCCTGTTGATAAGGTTTTCAATAAGAAGGATCTTGTCAGATACCTTTGCACCACCCATTATTGCTGTAAAAGGACGCTGTGCATTGTTAAGCACCCTGTCCATGGCAGCAAGCTCACTGTTGATGAGGAAGCCAAACATCTTATGTTCTGCATCGAAATGATCTGCCATCACAGCAGTTGTTGCATGTGCGCGGTGTGCTGTTCCGAATGCATCATTTACATAAATATCAGCGTATCCTGCAAGTTTCTTTGCCATTTCTTTCTGCTTCACCTTCATCTCTGCCTTGGCTGCTTTTTTAACATCTTCGGCAACACCTTCGGGAAGTATTGGCTTACCCTCTTCCTCGGGATAAAAACGCACGTTTTCAAGAAGCAGGATATCTCCCGGCTTCAGTGCAGCAGCCATTGAAACAGCCGATTCTCCCAGGCAATCATCGGCAAAGAGAACCTTCCTGCCAAGATGCTTTTCGAGCACTGGCAGCACAGGCTTAAGTGAATACTTTTCCATACGGCCTTCCGGCCTTCCGAGATGCGACATAAGTATGAGGCAGCCGCCATCTTTAATAATTTTGTTTATAGTCGGAAGCGCTCCTCTTATGCGTGTATCATCAGTAACAACAAAGGTCTTCTTGTCGAGCGGTACGTTAAAATCAACCCTTACTATAGCCTTTTTTCCACTGAAACTGAAATCCTGGATCATTTTCATAGATTATATTTTTTTGTTTGTTAATATTTTCACATACAAACCTACATATTTTTTTTTGAATATGCTGATAATAATAAATTACCGGAATCAGGTTTGTAACAGAGCTCTATGGAGAAAGGAAAAGGGAGAATAAAAGAATTTGATTGCGTTTAAAGAAAATGTAAATTTATTGAACAAATTCCATGTTCTTATGTTCTATTTTAAAACTAAATTAAAATAACATATTATGGCAAAAACAGCACTTAAGGGAAATCCTGTCAGCACATCAGGCAACCTGCCTGTAAAAGGAACCAAAGCACCTGATTTCAAGCTCGTTAAATCAGATCTGTCAAACCTGTCATTGTCGGAACTGAAAGGTAAAAAGATAATACTTAATATTTTCCCGAGCCTCGACACATCGGTATGTGCAACATCCGTAAGGAAGTTTAACCAGTATGCTGCAGGAAAGGACAACACTGTTGTTCTTGCAATATCAAAGGATCTTCCTTTTGCAATGGGAAGGTTCTGCTCAACCGAAGGAATAACAAATGTAACATCCCTCTCAGGATTCCGTGACTCAGCTTTCGGCAAGGCTTATGGAATTGACCTGACCGACGGTCCTCTTGCAGGATTATATGCACGCAGCATTGTTGTTATCGATGAGTCGGGAACAGTAAAACACACACAGCTTGTACCCGAAATTACAGAAGAGCCTGATTATGATTCAGCTCTGGCAGCTCTTTAGCGGGAACTTTAAAATCCGCTCAGGTCAAAGGATTTTTTAAACATAGAGATGAGGAAAAAATGCAGTATAATTGTACTGCATTTTTTTGTTATGAATTTCGCACAGATACCAGGTCAGAAAGAGATTATAGGCAAACTCATCAGGTCAGTCAATGAGGAAAGGGTCAGCCATGCCCAGATGTTTGCCGGGAATGAAGGATGCGGAAGCCTGGCTCTTGCTCTTGCTTATGCCAGGTACATAAGCTGTGAGGACAGGCAGGAACATGACTCATGCGGCAGGTGCAAGTCCTGTATCAAGTATGACAAAATGATACATCCCGACCTGCATTTTGTGTTTCCTGTAATTAAGGGAAAAAAGGCAACTGACCCTGTAAGTGATAATTATATAGAGGAGTGGAGGGAATTTACTGCAATATCGCCATTTTTCACCCTGAACAAATGGCTTGATCATATTGAGGTCGGGAATGCCCAGGGTATGATATTCGCCTCCGAGGCTTCCGAGATAATAAGAAAGCTCAGCCTGAAGACCTTTGAGTCGGACTACAAGATTATGATAATCTGGCTGCCGGAGAAAATGCATCCATCAGCTTCCAACAAGCTTCTCAAAATGATTGAGGAGCCTCCTGAAAAAACACTCTTCCTGCTCGTTTCGGATGAACCCGACAAGGTGATCCCGACAATCATGTCACGTTGCCAGCTGATTAAAATACCGGTGTTCACCGACAGTGAAATAGAAAATTATCTTACTTCCAGATATGGCGTTACTGCTGAAAAGGCAGCTGATATTGCACATGTTGCAAACGGAAATATAATCCGGGCTTCCGAATTGTGTGAAGATGAAAACACTTCCCTTGACAACCTTGAACGGTTTAAAAGCCTGATGAGATTTGCCTGGAAGAGAGATGTGGTTTCACTTGTTGGCTGGTCGGAGGAAATGGCAGCTACAGGAAGGGAAGCACAGAAGAATTTTATTTCCTTCTCCCTGAGGATTCTCCGGGAGAACCTGATGCTTACTCTGGGACAGAAGGAAAACAGACTTGTCTTCCTGACAGGTGAGGAAGAGGGATTCTCAGGCAAGTTCCATCCTTTTATAACACGCGAAAATGTTTACCCTCTTTATGAAGAGTTCAACCTTGGTTATTCGCATATTGAAGCCAACGGGAATGCCAAAATAATCTTCCTCGATCTGGCCCTTAAAGTGACACGCTTTATACGATCTGCCTGATCATTATCGCTTTTATTGAATTTGAAGCTTGAAATAACTACTTTTGCAAAATAAATTTTTGCGGAACAATAATTCCATGACAGAAAATGAAGATATTCAGGGCCAGGCTGCGGAAGAACTCAGACTGCCTGAAATAAAATATAAACCAGGACTTAATAAACTCGATTCATTCAACTGGCTTAAGGACATTCCTTCTGTACCTGATGAAAATGAGATTGTTGAGGTAAGGTTTAAAAATACCAGAAAGGGATTTTTCAGAAATGTTAATGCCCTGAGACTTGAAACCGGAGATATCGTAGCCGTTGAGGCATCCCCTGGCCATGATATCGGAAGGGTCTCAATGGTCGGACATCTTGTAAGGGAACAGCTTAAAAAGATGAAGGCATTTCAGACTCCTGAAGAACTAAAGAAAGTTTACAGGAAGGCCAAAGCTGTTGACATCCAGAAGTGGGAAGAGGCCCGGAAACTGGAAACACAGACAATGTTGAGATCAAGAAAAATAGCTGAAGAGCTTAAGCTCAACATGAAAATAGGAGATGTTGAATACCAGGGCGACAAAACAAAGGCTATCTTTTATTATATTGCAGATGAGCGCGTTGACTTCAGACAGCTCATTAAGGTACTTGCCGACGAATTCAGGATAAGGGTCGAAATGCGGCAGATTGGCGCCCGCCAGGAAGCCGGCAGAATAGGTGGAATAGGATCATGCGGAAGAGAGCTCTGCTGTTCAACATACATTACAAATTTCATCTCTGTAACAACAACCCATGCCAAGTACCAGGAACTGTCACTCAATCCTCAGAAACTTGCAGGGCAGTGCGGCAAACTGAAATGCTGCCTGAATTTTGAACTCGACTGCTATGTTGATGCCCAAAGATCATTCCCGTCCCGCGACATACCGCTTGAATCAATGGAATGCACTGCCTATTTTCAGAAAGTTGAAGTGCACAAGGGTCTTTACTGGTATTCAACCGATTCCCATACTTCAGCCAACCTTATTTCATTACCTGTCGACAGGGTAAGGGAAATACAGGCGCTTAACAGAAAAGGCAAAAAACCTGACAAGCTGAGAAAGGCCGAGGATAACTGGGAGGCTGAACCCGTTTCACATGACCTTCTCAAGAACAACAGCCTGACACGTTTCGACCAGCCTGAAGAAAAGAAGCAAAAGCACAATCAACAACATGGCAGAAGGAAAAACAGAAAATTTATTCCAAAGAAGAATAACAAGTAGAACAGCAGGATTTTTACTTTCCTTTTTGCTGATTCTTTCTTCATGCAACAGCAATGTCCTGTATACCGGATCGGCTGAGATGAAGGAAAATACCTGGCAACTTATGAACGTTCCCGAGTTCAGGGTACCTGTTAATGATACTCTTACCGGCAATGATATTTTCTTTGTCCTTCGGACAGGATCAGACTATCCTTTCAGGAACATCTTCCTCTTTGTGACTGCAACATCCCCCGATGGCAAAAAACTAACCGACACCCTGCAATACTACCTTGCCGATGACAAAGGCAAATGGTATGGCAAAGGCTTTGGCGACATAAAGGAGCTGAAACTGCCTTACCGCTCAAATGTCTTCTTCCCGCTGAAGGGTGAATATACCTTCAATGTACAGCACGGAATGAGAACAGAAGACCTTGAGGGAGTTTATGATATCGGCATCCGAATTGAAAAGAAGGGCAAATAATCACTTGAATGGGAAAGAACAAACTGGCCAGATGGAATGAATTCGGTTCATTTGCCAATGTTATTCAGCCTGAAATCGGTGAGGTAACGGCAAAGGATCATCCTGTTAAAGGAAAGTGGGGCGCTCAGATATTTAAGAACAATAATCCGCTTATCCTTGAACTTGGCTGCGGTAAAGGTGAATACACCGTAGGACTGGGAAAAATGTTCCCGAAAAATAATTATACAGGCGTTGACATAAAAGGCGCAAGGATGTGGAGAGGCGCCAAAACTTCGAATGAACTGAAGATGAACAATGTAGCCTTCCTTAGAACCCGCATTGAATTCATAAGTTCCTTCTTCTCACAAAATGAGGTTGATGAAATATGGATCACTTTCCCTGATCCCCATCCCGGGCCTAAAAACTCAGGCAAACGGCTTACATCTCCTCCTTTCCTTAAAAGATATACAGCCTTTCTGAAGAACAATGCAATAATTCATCTGAAGACCGACAATACAGAACTTCATAAATATACACTCGGAGTAATTGAGAAATACAAATTCGAACTCCTGCTGTCGACTGACAACCTCTATGAAGAATATGCTTCAATGAGCAACAGGATCTCAATGCTCGAACTCAGCCATAATAACTCTGGTGAAAATATTGATTTCTACGGAGATATCCTTTCAATAAAGACACATTACGAGAAACAATTCCTGGGAAAAGGAATGAAAATCACCTATCTTGCCTTCAGGCTCAACAGGGAAAAACTTGCTGAATATGGCAAAGAAACAGCTGAAAGAAGAGAATGACTTCTTTTCGATGGTTTACGAGGTAACAAAACTTATACCATACGGAAGAGTGACTTCATACGGTGCGATTGCCCGCTACCTTGGTTCAGGCCGCTCAGCCAGAATGGTCGGATGGGCCCTTAATGCCTGCCACAGCAGACCGGAATTCATACCTGCACACAGAGTCGTAAACAGCAGGGGACTGCTTTCAGGCAAGCATCATTTCGGGAACTCAACAACAATGGAACAGCTCCTGAAAAATGAGGGAGTTCTTGTTGAGGATGACCAGATAATCGGTTTCTCTGAAAAATTCTGGGATCCCCTAAGGGAACTTAAATAGTTTTTTCTTGCCCGTCTGAGGTAATTATTGTAAAATTGCAGCTTGTTTATATTTAATTTAAATAAAAATAATGAGCAAAATGTTTTCCAAAGCTCAGATAACCGAAATCCTTTCAAAAGTTGTGCATCCCGGAACAGGAAAGGACCTTGTAACAATGGGAATCGTTGCTGATATTACTTCTTCAGAAGAAGGCATTTCAATGGTTCTCAGGCCGGAAAAATCAAATGATCCTTTCATTTCTTCAATCCGCAGCACTGTTGTTAAGGCTTTAAAAGACAGCCTTGGACAGGATGCTGTGATAAAGGAAATTAAGGTGGAACCTAAAGTCGTTGTTGGCAAACAGGCTGAAAAACCGCGGGAAGTACTTCCTTATGTGAAAAACATAATTGCTGTTTCTTCAGGCAAAGGTGGCGTGGGTAAAACAACAATTGCAGTCAATCTTTCTGTTGCCCTTGCAAAAAGAGGATTTTCTGTAGGATTGCTTGACGCGGATGTCTTTGGTCCCTCAGTGCCAAAGATGTTCAATGAGGAAAATTACCATCCTGATGTAAAACAGGAAAAAGGTACAGATATAATCATTCCTCTCAGCAAATACGGAGTAAAGGTCCTTTCGACAGGATTTTTTGTCGATCCTAAGGATGCAGTCATCTGGCGGGGACCCATGGCCTCCAATTTCCTGAAACAGTTGATTATGCAGGGAGAATGGGGCGAACTTGATTTTCTTCTTGTCGACCTTCCCCCGGGAACCAGCGATATACATCTCACTCTTGTTCAGGAGGTTCCTGTCACTGGTGCAATAGTGGTCAGCACACCTCAGGAAGTTGCACTTGCAGATGCCGTAAAAGGTATTGCAATGTTCAGAACCGAAAAAATAAATGTTCCCGTTCTCGGACTTGTTGAAAACATGTCGTGGTTCACTCCTGCAGAATTACCGTCGAACAAATACTATATCTTCGGAAAAGAGGGTTGCAGAAAACTTGCAGAAAAAACAGGCATCACGCTGCTGGGTCAGATACCGCTTGTTCAGAGCATCTGCGAAGGAAGCGACAACGGAGAACCTGTTGCCCTGAACGATTCTGTTACCGGTTCGGCATTCAATGATCTGGCCACAAGTGTCATAGAAAGCGTTGAAAAGAGAAACAGGGAACAGCGACCAACAATAAAACTTGAAATAAGCAAATAGCTATGACAGAAAAAACCGTTAAGGACCGCGTTCTTAAAGCCCTTGAAAGAGTCCGTCCCTATCTACAGTCCGACGGAGGTGATATAGACCTTATTGAGGTTACAGACGATCTGACTGTAAAGGTGAAGCTGAAGGGCGCCTGCCATGGCTGCCCATACAGCATGCAGACACTTAAGGCTGGTGTTGAACAGGCAATATTAAGAGAGGTGCCTGAAATAAAAAGTGTAATTTCGGTCTGAAAAAGCTGAACAGCTCATTTTTATTTACCTTTGAATACTATACACAACTTAAGTAAGTTATAGTATTAAATTTTGCTTATTGGCTCAGTCCGGCACGCCATATAAATTCCTTGTAATCCTGGGAGCAACCCTGCTTCTGACTACCTGTTCCATTGAAAAGAATACGGATACTACCAGGTTTTACCATAACATGACTGCAAAGTACAATATCTATTTCAATGGATATGAGAACTTTAAGGAGGGCTTAACAAATATCAGCACAAATTACCGTGACGACTATGCCGATTTGTTGAGAGTTTTTGAATTCAGCGATCCTTCTACTCCTTCATACTGCAGCTCTAATATGGAAAGGGCTATTCAGAAAGCTTCAAAGCTTATTTCACTGAAATCAATGACAGCCAAGCCTGAAATAAATGACAAGAATGATATTTCAGAAAAGGAACAGGAACTGCTTAACAGGAAGGAATACAATGACTGGGTTGATGACAGTTATCTGCTTATAGGAAAAGCCAGGTTTTATAAGCATGAATACAAGGAAGCACAGGCCCTTTTTGAATACTGCATAGCTGAAGCAAATTCTGCAGAACTTAAAAATGAGGCTGCAATATGGCTGGCAAGGGTTCACAATGAAAATGAGGAATACAATGAGTCACTCAGACTGCTATCTGATCTTGGTATCCCTCCCCAGTCGTCAAAAGCATTCTCTGCCATGTACTTCAGCACGATGGCCGATCTTTTTATCAAACAAAAAAGATATTCCGAAGCAATAGAACCACTGAGAAAGGCAATTGATAACACCAGCGGGAAAAGGAACAGGTACAGGCTGACCTTTCTTCTTGCCCAGCTTTATGATCAGACCGGAGACGGTACACAGGCTTCATATTTCTATAACAAAGTGATAAAAATGAGGCCCCCTTATGAGGTTGAGTTCTATGCAAGAATTAGACTGCCCGGAGTGCTTGATGTTAATACAATGAACACCGCAGAAATGAGAAAGGAACTCGGGAAAATGCTGCGGGATGCCAAAAACAAGGATTTTCAGGATCAGATTTTCTATGCATTGGGTAATCTGTCAATGCGCGAAGGCAATGAAGCCGAAGCAGTTAAATATTTCCGGATGTCGGCTTCTGCTCCTTCAATGAACAGGAACCAGAAGGGTAGATCATACCTGGCCCTTGCGGGATATTTCTATGATAAACCCGACTATATGGAAGCCGGGAAATATTATGACAGTGCAATGTATTTTATTGATGAAAAATATCCCGATTACAAAAACCTTAAAAATAAGTCACAGAATCTTAGCGCCCTTGTTACTGAACTCCGCATTATTGAAAACGAAGACAGCCTTCAGAAAGTGGCCGCAATGAGTGACGCTGAAAGAAATGCCCTGATCTCAAATATAATAGCACAAGTAACAAAGGATGAAAGTGAAGGAAAGACCTCGGATTATTCCGACAGGTACAATATGGGCCAGTTTTATGAAAATGAGAGAAGGTTTCAGAGTCAGATAGATAATGAAGGAAAATGGTATTTCTATAACCAGTCAGCCCTTACCTTCGGAAGAACTGAATTCAGGAGGAGATGGGGAGAAAGGCGACTTGAAGATAACTGGAGAAGATCAAACAGATCGATAGTTGCTGTAATTGAGCAGAATGCAGAAGGCGAAGTAGAACAGCAGAAGAGTGATACAAGCAGGAAAAAACTTGACAGGAAGAGCCCCGAATTCTACCTTTTAAACCTTCCGATGACTGATTCTATGCTGGCAATTTCAAACTACAAAATTGCAAATGCACTCCTCAATGCCGGCAAGGCATACTCCGAAAGGATTCAGGATCCGGCAAAGGCCACCGAGACATGGGAAGAACTAAGGAAAAGATTCCCCTCAGGAGAACTTGTGCCAGAAGCACTGTTTAACCTGTACAGGGTAAATAAGGATATAAACGGACCAAGATCAGAAACATACAGGCAGGAATTACTGACAGGATTTCCTGAAAGTGAATTTGCAAGGATACTGTCCGATCCGGCCTATTATGAAAAGAAAATGGCTGATTCCAAAATGGCCGCAAACCTGTATGAAGAAGCATATAATCTTTACATGTCTGAAAAGCATATTGAATCAGTGGCAAAATGTGATGAGGCACTTAAGAGGTTTCCACAGGACAACCTTGTTCCCAAATTCATGCTACTTAAGGCTTACTGTACCGGAAAACTGACAGACGAAAGGGGGTTCAAGGAGGAGCTTGGGAAGGTCATAAAATCATGGCCCAAATCAGAAGAAGGTAAAAAGGCTGCTGAGATCTCCGCCTACCTTAACCAGAAACTTCCTGAACTCAAAGTTGAGGAAGACAGGCAGATAGCACAGGAACTTTACATTGCTGACACAACCAAAAACCATGTTTTTGCACTTGTGATTGCAAATCCTTCATTTAACATTAACCAGGCTACTTTTGATGTCATAAGCTATAACATTGACAACTTCACAAACAAAAATTACAAAACAGAAGGCTCTCTGGTTGACAACAGTTTCTACATAATTACTGTCGCAGGGTTTACCAGTTACAAGTCAGCCCTTGAATACTACAACAGCTTCCTTGCAGAAAAATACGTAAGAAATCCCTCATCAAGCAAAATGTATTCATTCCTGATTCACAGCGAAAACCTCCTTATCCTCAAAACAGATAAGAATCCGGAGAGATACAATATCTTCTTCATTGATAATTACCTGAAATGAGAAAATTCAGAATCCTGTGGACTGATGATGAAGTTGAGGCTCTTCGGTCTCACATATTTTTCCTGGAACAGAAGGGCTATGATATTGACACCTGCTCGAATGGCAATGATACAATAGACCTTGTAAAGCAGAACACGTATGATCTGATCTTTCTCGATGAGCACATGCCCGGGTTGAGTGGTATTGAAACACTCAGGCTTATACGACAGGTCAGAACAGACATTCCTGTTGTGATGATCACAAAAAGTGAAGAAGAAGAGATAATGGAGGCCGCTATCGGCTCAGAAATAGCTGACTACCTTATTAAACCTGTAAAGCCTAACCAGGTACTCCTTGTGATTAAGAAAATCCTTGAACAGAGAAGGCTCATAACAGAAAAAACAACAACTGATTACCGTCAGGATTTCAGCAGGATCTCAGAAATGATATCCTCAGCATCCGCATACAGAGACTGGATTGAATTATACAGAAAAATTGTATTCTGGGAATCAGAACTTGAAAAATCAGCTGACCAGGGGATGGCTGAAATACTCAGGCTTCAGGAACATGAAGCAAATAACCGGTTCTCGAGGTTTATTTCAGGCAACTACATGAACTGGATTAAGGCAGGAACGGAAGACAAACCTCTTCTTTCACCTTCGCTTTTTGACAATAAGATAAAACCCCTGCTGAGTGAACATACACCTGTCTTTTTTATACTTATAGATAACCTCAGGTTCGACCAGTGGAAAACAATTGCACAGGAACTGACCGGCCTTTACAGGATCATCGAGGAAGATATCTATTTCAGTATACTTCCCACAGCCACCCAGTTTGCGAGGAATGCGATCTTCTCGGGACTGATGCCGGCAGAAATTGCCTCATTGCTTCCACAGTACTGGATTGACGAGGATGAGGATGAGGGAAAAAACACTTTTGAGGAAGAGCTTTTCAGAAATCAGCTTGAGAGAAAAAGGCTTAAATGCAACTGGTCATATACAAAAATCCTTAATAACCAGGACGGTAAAAAGGCCAATGAAAAGTTAAAGGCTCTTCTTTCCAATGACCTTAATATCATGGTGTTTAACTTTGTTGATATGCTTTCACATGCGAGGACTGAGATTGGTGTCATCCGCGACCTTGCAAAAGAAGAGCCAGCCTACCGGAGTCTTACACGGTCGTGGTTTCTGCATTCATCACTGTATGAACTCCTCATTGCCCTCTCAAAACACCAGGTCAAAGTGATATTCAGTACAGACCACGGAACAATACGGGTGCAGAATCCGCTGAAGATTATCGGTGATAAAAAGACCTCGGCTAACCTGCGCTATAAAATGGGAAAAAATCTCGATTATGACCCACGGCAGGTTTTTGAGATAAAAGAACCGGAAAAGGCCAGGCTGCCCAAATCAAATATAAGTTCGAGGTATATCTTTGCAATGAACAAAGATTACCTTGTATACCAGAATAATTTCAATCATTATGCTGCTTATTACAAGGATACTTTCCAGCATGGAGGAATCTCGATGCAGGAGATGATGATTCCTGTCATAAGTCTCGAACCAGTATAGCCATGGAGATAATTATCAAGGATAAAAGACATATTAATGCCGCAGCAAGGGAACTGCTTAAGCATACCGGAGGTAGAAAGATAATAGCTTTCTACGGAAGCATGGGAGCAGGCAAGACAACAATCATTAAGGCTGTATGTGAAAATCTTGGAGCAATCGATTATGCCACAAGCCCTACATTCACACTTGTAAATGAATATAAGACTGAAAGCGGGAACTCTCTTTTCCATTTCGACTTTTACAGAATAAAAAAAACAGAAGAGGTTTTTGATTTCGGTATTGAAGAATATTTTACGGGAGAATCATACTGTTTCCTGGAATGGCCTGAACTTATTGAAGATATCCTCCCTGAAGAAACGCTGCGTATCCGTATTGAGGTAAAGGATGACGGACAGAGGATCCTGCATATCTCGTAACATGACTTTAATTGGTCTGACAATAAAAAAATTCTACCTTTGAATAAATAACCCTCTTCAGACAATGAATGAAAAAAGCAAGAGCGGAAAGATCAGCTTCAGCAACCCGGCATTCATGCCAAAGGAGGAGCATCTTGAAACAGCTATAAGAAACAGGCATATCACAATAGGTGTGCCCAGCGATTCAAAGGATGATGAAAAAAGGGTTGCTCTTACTCCTGAAGCTGTCAGCCTGTTGGTGGATAAGGATAATGAGGTAATTGTGCAGAAGGGCGCGGGCCTTGGCGCCAATTATTCCGATAAAGACTACAGTGAAAATGGCGCAATATTAACTGACTCCATTTCAAGAGTTTATAGTTCAGATGTTGTTATTAAAGTAGCTCCTTTCTCCGCGAAAGAGGCTGACTACCTTAAAGGCAACCAGGTGATTCTGTCATATCTCAATGTTCTTAAACTTAATGAGGAAATCCTCGGAAAGCTTATCAGGAAGAAAGTAACTGCAATTGCTTTTGAGAAAATACGTGACAACAGCGGGGTGATGCCTGTTATAGAAACCATGAGCGAAATTTGCGGAGTTACATCTGTGCTTGTTGCATCGGAATATCTGAGCGTAATGAACGGAGGCAAAGGAGTTATGCTCGGAGGAATCACAGGAGTCACTCCTACTGAAGTTCTCATCCTGGGAGCTAATACCGCCGGCGAATATGCTGCAAGAGCCGCTCTTGGACTGGGTTCAACTGTAAAGATTTTCGATGAATCAATAGACAGGTTGAGAAAATTTCAGAACCTTCTCGGACAAAGACTCCAGACATCAGTTTTCCATCCACAGGTGCTGAAAAAGGCTCTTAAATCGGCAGATGTTCTCATCGGGGCAATAGAGCTTGAAGATCTCCGCCCCTGGTATTATGTAACTGAGGAAATGGTCAGAGGAATGAAAAGGGGTGCAGTAATAATTGACCTTAGCATCGACCGTGGAGGATGTATCGAAACTACAGAATGCCGCGCACTTCAGGATCCAGTTTATGAGAAGTTCGGGGTAATTCATTTCTCGGCATGGAATCTTCCCTCGCGTGTTGCAAGAACAGCATCAATTGCTCTCAGCAATATCTTTGCACCGTTACTGCAAAACATGGCTGACTCGGGAGGAATAACACAGCTGCTTAAAAACAACCGGGGCGTAAGAAACGGCGCCTATCTATATAACGGTATGCTCACAAACGAGACACTGGGACAGAAGTTTGGTATAATTTCAAAAGACCTCGACCTTCTGATCTCTGCTTTCTGAGAAAGTCAGAAAAGCAGTATGTTCCCTGAATCTGAAGTCCTGATCACTGCCTTACGGCCGAAATAGAAAGCCCTGTTGTCAGAAATATGTCCTGCCGGAAAATCAAATAAAACAGGATAATCATACTCATCAACAACTGACATTATAGTCTCCTCAATGCTCATTCCCCAGGGGATCCTGGTCTCATTCATATCTCTCATACCACCTATCAGCAGGGCCGACAGCCCCTCAAGCTTACCGGCAAGCTTCAGCGACAATAGCATCCTGTCGATATGATAATAATATTCACCCACATCCTCAAGAAACAATATCCTGTTCCTTGTTTCAGCTTCAGCCTTTGTTCCAACAAGACTGTAAACGAGTGAAAGATTGCCTCCTGTAATTTCCCCTTCAATCCTTCCGGGCCTCAGACACCTGCCTTTCCATTCAATCTGAAAAGCCTGGCCAAATAAGGCCTGCCTGAGAGTCTGAAAGGTATCCTTTGTTTTTGCTAAGTTATTGAAATTAAGAGGCATGTCGGCATGGATTGAAATAATGCCGCATACTTCGCTGAGCCAGTTGTGAAGAACAGTTATATCACTGAATCCTGCATACCATTTAGGATTTTCCTTCAGGGCTGAAAAATCAATCCTGTCAATTATTCTCAGCATACCGTATCCTCCGCGTGAGCATATTACAGCTTTAACCGATGGATCATCAGTCATCTCCTGCATATCCGCCAGTCTTTCATCGTCAGTCCCGGCAAAGGGTCCGTGAGTTTTTGCAGCATTCTTCCCGACTTTTACCCTCAGACCCCAGTTCTCAAGGTAAGGAACTGCTTCATCAAGCTTTACAGGATCAATGCACCATGATGGCGATACAATGCCTACTGTATCTCCTGGTTTAAGGTAAGCCGGCTGTCTTTTAAACTCTGACATATTAATAATTTTGCAAAATAAAAGTATTGCATTTATCCTTAAGTTCAATGGAAAATTTTTGCAATTAGCCGGTTTACTCCCTCATCAATTATTATATTTGCGCTCCATAACACTTGATATTCAGCAAAAGAAGATGAAAAACTACAAAAGACACCTTATCACCTCTGCTCTGCCTTATGCAAACGGACCGATACATATCGGGCATCTTGCAGGTGTATATGTTCCGTCAGATATTTATACAAGGTATCTGAGGATGAAAGGTGCTGATGTGATCTGGGTATGCGGTTCCGATGAACATGGAGTGCCTATTACACTGAAAGCCAGGAAGGAAGGAATCACTCCCCAGGCAGTAGTTGACAGGTATCATGAGCTTAATAAAAAAGCTTTTGAAGATTTCGGTATTTCCTTTGACATCTATTCCCGCACTTCAAATAAGGTTCATTATGAAACTGCCTCAGAGTTCTTCAGAACACTTTACGATAAAGGTGAATTCATTGAAAAGTCCTCTGAACAGTATTACGATGAGGAAGCCTGCTGTTTCCTTGCTGACAGGTATATTATGGGAACCTGTCCTCACTGCCACAATGAGAATGCCTATGGCGACCAGTGCGAGAAATGCGGAACTTCACTCAGCCCGAGTGACCTCATAAATCCTCACTCCACAGTATCAGGGAGCAAGCCGGTTCTCAGGGAAACACTTCACTGGTACCTCCCGCTTGACAAGTATGAGCCCTGGCTCAGAAAATGGATACTTGAGGAACATACTGAATGGAAAAGCAACGTTTACGGACAGTGCAAGTCCTGGATAGACCAGGGACTGCAGCCAAGAGCTGTGAGCCGCGATCTCGACTGGGGAGTGCCGGTACCCGTTGAAGGGGCAAAAGGTAAGGTCTTGTATGTTTGGTTTGATGCTCCTATTGGATACATATCAGCAACAAAGGAACTTACACCCGACTGGGAGAAATACTGGAAAGATTCTGATACAAGAATGATCCATTTCATAGGAAAGGATAATATTGTGTTTCACTGTATAATCTTTCCTGCAATGCTCAGGGCTGAAGGTACTTATATCCTCCCTGACAACGTCCCTGCAAATGAATTTCTGAACCTCGAAAGTGACAAGATATCAACTTCCAGGAACTGGGCTGTCTGGCTCCACGAATACCTTGAAGATTTCCCGGGCAAGCAGGATGTTCTCCGCTATTCTCTTTGCGCAAGCGCACCTGAAACGAAGGATAATGATTTCACATGGAAGGAGTTCCAGGCCCGCAATAACAATGAACTTGTAGCAATCCTCGGGAATTTTGTAAACCGTACACTTGTTCTCACAAATAATTACTATGAAGGTAGTGTGCCTGTTCCCGGTGAGACAGATCAGAATGACCTGGCAGTTCTTAATGAAATAGGCCGGCTAAAGGACAGTGTTGAATCAAACCTTGAGGCTTTCCGCTTCAGGGAAGCTCTGAAAGAGGCAATGAACCTGGCCCGCCTTGGCAATAAATACCTCGCCGATGCCGAACCCTGGAAAGTTGTTAAAACTGATCCTGAAAGGGTGAAAACAATTATGAACATCTCTCTGCAGATAACTGCTAACCTGACAATAGTATTTGAACCTTTCCTGCCGTTCTCAATGAAGAAGCTCAGGGGATGGCTGAACCTTCAGGATATGAGCTGGAATGATGGAGGAAATACAAGCCTTCTTAAACCCGGACATAAAATTAACAAACCTGAACTGCTGTTTGATAAAATAGAAGATGAGGCGATAGCAAAACAGGTTGAGAAGCTTAACTCAACCAAAAAGGCAAACGAGGCAGCCTCAGTTAAGGTTGCCCCTGCAAAACAGGTTGTCACCTTCGATGATTTTTCAAAGCTCGATATCAGAACTGCAACTATACTTGAAGCTGAAAAAGTTCCCAAAACCGCTAAACTTCTACGGCTTAAGATCGATACCGGACTTGACGTCAGAACAATTGTGTCGGGTATTGCCGAATACTATGATCCTGAGAAGATTATTGGCAGGCAGATATCAATAATAGCCAATCTTGAGCCAAGAAAAATAAAGGGAATAGAGTCACAGGGAATGATACTTATGGCAGAGGATAAGGACGGAAAGCTTGTGATGGTTACTCCTTCTGAAAAGGTAAGCAACGGAAGTACAATAAAATAACCCGGTAATCATTCACCGGGTTTATACTTATAATCAGAGTAAAAGCTAGTGTTAATAAATTAACACTATTTTTTCCTGAGAATCCAGGCAGCCGGAAAAGCGGACAATATTTCTTTTCTTTTCTTCTCGGCAGTGGCCAGATCATCACAGACAAGGGCGCTTACCCTGTAAAAACCGTTTCCTGCGGTTATTATCTCTGCCTCGAAACCTTCACCGGCGAGGATAGCAACCTGCTTATGTGCATTTTCTTCTGACCTGAAACTGCCGGTTATAAGCTGATACTTATTCCCTGAAGGTACTGATACCGGTGCTGAAACAGATTCCTGAACAAGCTTTTCTTCCTCTGCAGGCTGACTTGAAATAGCGGTTTCAGGTTTATTTGAACTTTCATCAACTGCAAGCTTATTGTGTTCAAGCTCAGCGGTAACAAGAGGATTCATAGTTGAAACCTCCATCCTGGGTTTGAAAATGTCAGTTTTTAAAGGAACGGCAACAATAGCTGAAAGCAGCGGGATTATTATAGCAGCTCTCCAGAGGATTTTCCTCAGAGGCAGCTGTTTCACCGGATCTTTCCCTGTATGCTTAACAATCCGCTTTCGTACATCATAGCCTTCAAGAGGCATACACTGGAAAGGTTCAAGACCATAAGAATCAAGATGGTAATTCGCTGTACGGTCAGGCTCAAACTGAATACTACCCTCCTGGTTGTTATGAAAGGTACCTATATGATCAAAAACTACCTTTTCTCCGTTATCAAGCTTCTTCTTTATATCAGTTGTGAATTTCTCGATATGAGCCCTGGCATCGCCATAATTAACCGAAAGAGAAGCAGAAATCTTACCTGCAAGCAGGCCGTCATTATGATTAAGGTTTCTGTTGAATGAAATCAGCTTGACAGGCGGATAAAAAGTTCCGCTTGCCTTGTCAATATGTGCAGGTGAATAATTGCCGATAAAGCCCCCGAATCCCGGAACTATCACGCAATCATGACTGAACATCAATTCCCTTACAAATGCTGTAATATCCACTTCTTACTAATATTGGTATTACAAATATACAACTTTTTTAAGCTTTATAATTAAAAATTTAACATGACTGAGCGGTTCTTTTAATACCTTCAAAAGTATTATCTTCGCATTTCTTCAGCTATTAGCAAGTTATGAGAGATATTCAGATGGTTGACCTGAGGTCCCAGTATGTAAAGCTTAAACCCGGGATTGACACCGCAATAAGTTCAGTTCTTCATTCAACAGCTTTTATAAAAGGACCTGACGTAAAACAGTTTGAGGAGGAATTGCAGGATTTCATGGGTGTAAGACATGTGATTTCATGTGCAAACGGCACTGATGCCCTTCAGCTTGCACTTATGGTTTCAGGACTGAAGCCGGGAGATGAGGTCATAACAACAAATTTCACCTTCATTGCCACAGTTGAAGTTGTGGCCCTCCTTGGTCTTAAACTCCGGCTTGTTGAGCCTGATCCTGACACTTTCAATATTTCTCAGGAGGCGATAAAAAAAGCAATCACTCCCGCTACAAAAGCAATTGTCCCCGTGCATCTCTTCGGACAATGTGCTGATATGGAATCAATTATGAAAATAGCCCGTGAACATGGGCTCTTTGTAATCGAGGATGCTGCACAGGCCACAGGAGCCGACTATATCTTCAGCGACGGTTCACGGAAAAAGGCCGGAACAATAGGTCAAATAGGAACAACATCATTTTTCCCTTCAAAAAACCTTGGCTGCTACGGCGACGGAGGAGCACTTTATACAAATGACGATGAGCTTGCTGCAAAACTAAGAAGCATTGCAAACCATGGCATGAAGGTCAGATACCATTATAATGATATCGGTATCAATTCGAGGCTCGATACAATACAGGCTGCAATTCTAAGGGTGAAACTCAGGTACCTGGCACAGTTCAATGAAGCAAGGGCCGACGTTGCTGACTTCTATGACGAGGCCTTGGCAGGCATCATGGCCCTGGAAACGCCTTACAGGGCTCCCTTTTCAAAACACATCTTTCACCAGTATACAATAAAGGTAAAGAATGGCAGAAGGGATGAGCTTAAAAAGTATCTTGAATCGGTTGGTGTACCGTCAATGGTATACTATCCGGGCCCTCTTCATAAGCAGGAAGCCTACAGGTTTCTGGGCTATGCTGACAATGATTTCCCTGTTACAGACTCCCTCTGCAAACAGGTTCTTTCGCTACCTATGCACCCTGATATGGAACAAGACCAGCTTGACCATATAACATCATCAATAATCAACTTTTTCGAAAAACATAACTGATCTCAATGGAATATTTTGCACATGAAACGGCTGTAGTTGACGAAGGCTGCAAAATCGGCAAGGGTACTAAAATATGGCACTTCAGTCATATTATGAAAGATTCGGAAATCGGAGAAAACTGCAATATAGGGCAGAATGTGGTAATCTCCCCCGGTGTAAAACTGGGCAGAAATGTAAAAGTTCAGAATAACGTATCGATATATACAGGGGTTATCTGCGAAGATGATGTTTTCCTGGGGCCTTCAATGGTATTCACGAATATTATCAATCCACGTTCAGCTGTAATAAGGAGAGACCAGTATTCGACAACTATTGTGGAAAAAGGAGCATCAATAGGCGCAAATGCAACTATCGTCTGCGGCAACAAAATCGGAGCATTTTCATTTATCGGAGCAGGAGCTGTTGTTACAAAAGAAGTTAAGCCTTATGCCCTTGTAATAGGAAATCCTGCCCGGCAAACAGGATGGATGAGTGAATACGGACATAAGCTTGCATTTGACAAATCAGGTTTTGCAGTATGTCCTGAAAGCGGAGACAGATACAGGCTTGAAGAAGGAAGAGTATTGAAAATTAATAAGTAATTTTACATCCCTGTTTTGAATATTAATCCGGATGAGCAACAATCCTAAAAATTTCGGCATTATTGGTGTTGCAGGCTATATAGCCATAAGACACCTCCATGCAATTAAGGAAACAGGCAATAACCTTCTTGCCAGTCTCGACAAATTTGACAGCGTCGGAAGAATAGACAGCTATTTTCCTGAAAGTGATTTTTTTGTTGAATTTGAACGATTCGACAGGCATTTTGACAAACTTAAAAGAACAGGTACTAAAATAGATTATGTAAGTATCTGCTCACCAAATTACCTCCATGATTCACATATACGGTTTGCGCTCAGACATCATGCAGATGCAATCTGTGAAAAACCTATTGTGCTAAATCCCTGGAACATTGATGCCCTCCAGGAAATTGAAAAGGAAACAGGCAACAAGATTTACACTGTCCTTCAGCTTAGACTTCATCCAAGAATCATTGAGCTTAAAAACAGGATTTTAAACGGGCCAGCAGATAAAAAGTATGACGTTGACCTTACCTACATAACAAGCCGTGGAAACTGGTACAATATATCATGGAAAGGCGATATCCAGAAATCGGGAGGTGTTGCAACAAACATCGGAGTACATTTCTTCGATATGCTCTCCTGGATTTTCGGTGAAACAAAACAGAACGTTGTGCATGTCTCCGGAAAAAATAAAGCTTCAGGTTTTCTTGAACTTGAAAAAGCACGGGTGAGATGGTTCCTCAGCCTCGATTACAACGATATTCCCGACGAAATAAAAAAATCAGGAAAAAGAACTTTCAGGTCGATAACTGTTGACGGGGAAGATATTGAGTTCAGTGATGGTTTTACAGAACTTCATACAGATACATACAGGGAAATACTTGCCGGAAGAGGTTTTGGAATAGAAGAAGCCCGGCAATCAGTCAATACTGTTTACAATATCAGAAATGCTAAACCAGCTGAGTTAAAAGGAGAATTTCATCCATTGTTAAAATCGCTTATATGATCTACGAAAAGCTCTTAAAGAAGGAAACCTGTTTATCAGTAATTGGATTAGGTTATGTCGGTCTGCCGATAGCCCTTGAGTTTGCAAGAAAAATTAAAGTAGTAGGCTTTGATATTAAGCCCGAAAGGGTTGAGCTTATGCGCAAAGGTATTGACCCGAGCAACGAACTGAGTGCTGAAGCTTTCAACAATACTGACATTCTCCTGACAAGCAATCCTGACGACCTGAAAAAAGCTTCATTCCATATAATTGCCGTACCAACACCCACTACAAAAACCAACCTCCCCGATCTTACACCTGTGCTGAAAGCATCAGAAACAGTTGGCAGAATACTTAAAAAGGGCGATTATGTTGTATATGAATCCACTGTGTATCCGGGTTGCACTGAAGAAGATTGTGTCCCTGTTCTGGAAAGATACTCAGGCCTTAAATACATTGATGACTTCAAGGTAGGCTTCTCTCCCGAAAGAATAAATCCCGGTGATCATAATCATACTCTTACGAAAATTACAAAGGTCACAAGCGGCTGTGATAAGGAATCAGCAGAGGATATTGCAAGGGTTTATGAACTAATTATTACAGCCGGGGTGCACAGGGCAAGCTCTATAAAGGTTGCAGAAGCTGCCAAGATCATTGAAAACACTCAGCGCGATATAAACATCGCCTTTATGAACGAACTTTCAATTATCTTCAACCGCATGGGAATCAACACTTTTGAGGTTCTGGAGGCTGCCGGTACAAAGTGGAACTTCCTGAAGTTTTACCCGGGCCTTGTAGGCGGTCATTGCATTGGAGTGGATCCTTATTACCTTTCATTTAAGGCTAAGGCTCTCGGCTATCATCCTCAAATGATAGATTCAGGCAGGTTCATTAATGACAGCATGGGCCGCTATATAGGCAAACAGACTGTTAAAAAGATGATCCATGTCGGCAAGAACCTGAAAGATTCACGTGTACTTATAATGGGTATGACATTCAAGGAAAATGTAACCGACATAAGGAACTCTAAGGTTGCAGATATTCTGAGCGAGCTTGATGATTTCGGAGTAAAAGTCGACGTTATTGACCCGGGAGCATCAAAGCATGAGGTAAAGGAAGAATACGGAATAGAACTGAAAGACAAGCCTGAAGGAAAATATGATGCAATTATCCTTGCAGTGAGCCATAATGAATATATGAATCTCGAAGAATCGTTCTTCTCTGAGCTGCTCAGCAAAGACGGAATAGTTGTGGATGTAAAGGGTTTGCTCAGGGGAAAAATTAATAATCACATATACTGGAGTCTCTGAAAATGAAAAAGAAGGTCCTTGTTACAGGCGGAACAGGTTATATCGGTTCACACACAGCTGTAGAACTGATAAATGAGGGTTATGATGTTGTTATAATTGACAACCTTTACAACTCAGAAGAGAAAGTACTCGACGGAATTGAGAAAATTACAGGTGTCAGACCTGTCCTTGAGGTCTTTGATCTGTGCGATCATGAAAGGTTAGTCTCTTTCTTCAGTAAGAACAATGATATAGCTGCAGTAATACATTTTGCAGCATACAAGGCTGTTGGTGAATCTGTAAGGAAACCTCTTGAGTATTACAGGAACAATCTTGTTTCCCTGATTAATATTCTGGAGTCGATGAAGAAGCATAAAGTTTCAAACTTTGTTTTTTCATCCTCATGCACTGTATACGGACAACCTGAGAAACTACCTGTCACAGAGAGCGCTCCGCTTCAGCCTGCTGTTTCTCCTTACGGAAACACAAAGCAGGTAGGCGAAGAGATAATCAGGGATACTGTTGATGCAGACAATATGATAAAAGCAATTGCATTAAGGTACTTTAATCCGATAGGTGCACACCCCTCTGCAATAATCGGCGAACTGCCCCACGGAGTTCCCGAAAACCTTGTGCCTTACATTACACAGACTGCAATTGGAATAAGGGAGGAACTGAAGGTATTTGGTAACGATTACGATACCCCTGACGGATACTGCATCAGGGATTACCTGCATGTTGTTGATCTTGCAAAAGCACATGTTGTTGCAGTGAACAGGCTTATCGGAGGGAAAAACAAAGCCGGGTTTGAAGTATTTAACCTGGGTACAGGCAAGGGAGTTTCAGTAATGGAAGCTATCAGGTCCTTTGAAAAAGTGTCTGGAATCAGCCTTAAATACAAAGTTGTTGAAAGAAGACCGGGAGATATTGAAAAGATCTGGGCCGATCCGTCATTCGCCAACACTGAGCTTGGATGGAAAACTCAAAGTTCACTTGATGTTGCAATGAAGACTGCCTGGGACTGGGAAAAACAAATCAGAAAAAAGAGTTAACAAATGAGCAGGACTATTCTTATTACCGGTGGAGCGGGCTTCATAGGTTCGCATGTTGTAAGGAGATTTGTAACAAAATATCCTGATTATCTGATCGTAAATGCCGATAAGCTTACATACGCGGGAAATCTCGAAAATATAACTGACATAGAGCAGAATAAGAATTACCGTTTTGAAAGAACAGATATTGTCAATAAACAGGAAGTTATAACCCTGTTCGGAAAATACTCCTTCGACGGAGTCATTCATCTGGCAGCTGAATCACATGTTGACAGATCAATAACCGGTCCTGATGAATTTGTTTTTACAAATATTGTTGGTACTCTTAACCTGCTCAATGCAGCAAGAAACAGCTGGAAAGACAATTACAGCGGAAAGCTGTTCTATCATATTTCAACCGATGAAGTTTACGGATCACTGGGCAGTGAAGGCTATTTCACTGAAGAAACTGCCTATGATCCAAGGAGCCCGTATTCAGCATCAAAAGCAAGTTCTGATCACATGGTCAGGGCCTTTCACCATACTTTCGGGCTTCCTGTTGTAATATCAAACTGTTCAAATAACTACGGGCCCAACCAGTTCCCTGAAAAACTTATCCCGCTTATAATTAATAACATCAAGAACAATAAGCCGCTTCCGGTTTACGGAAAGGGAGAGAATATCCGCGACTGGCTTTATGTTGAAGATCATGCTTCTGCTATCGACCTTATCTTCCACAAGGGAAGGCATGGAGATACCTATAATATTGGCGGCAATAACGAATGGAAGAATATTGACCTCATCCTGTTGCTTTGCAGTATTATGGACAAGAAGCTTAAGCGACCTGCAGGATCTTCCGAAAAGCTTATAACCTACGTAAAGGACCGTCCCGGCCATGATATGCGCTATGCCATCGATTCTTCAAAGCTTCAAAAGGAACTTGGCTGGTCCCCGATACCAGATTTTTCAGCCGGTCTGGAAAAAACTGTTGACTGGTACCTCGCGAATACAAGGTGGCTTGAGAGAATTATCTCAGGCGAGTATGAAAAGTACTATGAAATGATGTATTCAGGCAGATAGGGCCTGAAATCAGTATTTCGTAATTGTCAGTTCAAGTCTTACAGGGCTCTTGCTGCCATTGGCTTTTAAAATAGCATTCTTCACCTCAACCGGACTCTGGAATATTTCAAGCTCAGGCTTTAAAATATTTTCGGTATCAGTCAGATAGTCCTGAATGAAATTGGAAATATTGAATTTATACTGGTTGCTTGCGGTATCAAGGGTTCCGCCAAAGTATTCATGATAATCATCAACATAAAAGTCAGGAATGAGCTCTTTCTCACCCGATTTGTTTGTAAATCTCAGGTAAAGCTGCTCAGGCACAGTAGCTTCAGTATACAGGTTATCATCGTAATGCACAGGCACATACAATCTGGCCTTGTTGATTGCCTCTTTTGTACCGGCTGTACTCTTTTTTAGATCTGCAAGACCAGGAATCACCAATGTTGTATACACGCCGTTTATCCCCTGAAGATATGACAGGGAATCAGTTATTGTCTGGTTGATCAATCCTGATATGCCTATACCCGGATCAGCTGTGCTGAAATCATACTTTTGCCTTACAAAACTGGCATTGGTTTTTACCGGGTCGAGAAGAAACCTGAAATAATAAGGAGTATTTGTTTCCCGGTCATGCATATAAAGAATGATATAATCGGAATAATCGCCTAATGAATTATATGAATTGACATTAAGTCCCAGAAGAAGCGGATCATTGTCATTTGCAGATGGGATCTGAAGGTAAACACCCTTGAAAAAATTTCTGAAATCTTCAGCAGGAGTGCTGTACATCAGTTTTTCCTGGTCTCTTATAAGATATTCTCCGAAAAAAGTCGGAACAGGTATTGAAATATTATTAATTGTATCACTTCGAAGTTCAGGGATAGTCACAGAAACGCCGAAATCTGTTGTGTCAACGGAAGAATCGGAATAATACGTAGAATCATTATAGAGCATTGTTGCGACCTCTGTAATCCTAAGCTGCTTCTGATTATCATTTGATCCATTTACATTCATGATGCGCAGGAAAAGTTTAACCGAATCAACGTCATAGGATCCGTCGGCCCATTCCTCTTCCATTCTGAGCTGGGAAATGAATTCGCTTTTCACTGATCCGAAATAAGGATCATAATAATTGCCTATATAAGGTGCAGTCTGGGCTTCAGTGGTCATTGGATAATCAAACCTTGTAAAAGAACTTATACGAAAGGTATCGGTTGAAATAAGCGATACATAATCAGTACCCGGAAGAATGTTTTTACCAATAAACGTAGGATCCTCCTCGCATGATTCCAAAACAGCAATCCCGCCTAGTAATATTGCGGAAATAATGATCTTGAATTTTGTTATGGCTGAAATAAACCCGGGAAGGTGTGCGTATCTCTTAAAGTATCTTGTCATAAAATTCATTGTAGGCATCAATATATGTCGATTCATCATTGAAAGGAAGAACAGGCTTGTTAACAGTCTTCAGATGTTTTGCAAGTTCTTCATTTATATCCTCGCTCCCGACAATTATACCGTCGGAATATTTTATTGCCAGTTTTGATACATTTACAAAATCCGGCTTTTTAACCATTTTCAGATTTTCACCATCTATTCCGTCAAACCGCAGTTTGTCGGCGAATGTAGATCTAAACGGTGTTTTGAAATCATTATTATAAATGGAATAGATTATTTTATAATTGTGGAAAAGAGGATCGTCATGATACACGCTGCGCAGATAAACAGGAACAAGGGCAGTCATCCAGCCATGGCAATGAACAATATCAGGCGCCCATCTGAGCTTTTTAACAGTCTCAATCACTCCGCGGGCAAAGAACAGGGCCCTCTCATCATTGTCTTCAAATTCCTTTCCTGAGGAATCAGTTACGATATGCTTACGCTGGAAATAATCATCATTGTCAATGAAATATACCTGCATCCTGGCTGACTGAATAGATGCAACCTTGATGATCAGCGGATGATCCGTGTCGTCAATTATAAGATTCATACCCGAGAGACGAATTACTTCATGAAGCTGATTTCTTCTCTCATTAATGCAGCCGTAGCGCGGCATGAATGTCCGGATCTCTTTCCCTCTTTCCTGAATCCCCTGCGGAAGATACCTCCCTATCTTTGACAGCTTGGTCTCACCTAGGTATGGAGTTATTTCCTGTGAAATGAATAATACCTTCCTGCTTTCCATTTAACTCACTGGATTAGCCAGTATAATTTAAGCTGCAAAGATAATAATAAAAAACGATATTATATCAAAGTAAAAATTTCATAATACTATCACTTCTAAGTTTATAAGTTTAAGAAATAGCTTGTTAAGGAATTTTCTTATAGGTTTGTGTAAAAATTAAACACAATGAGAATAATAAGCACAATAAGTGAACTCCAGCAAACATTATACTCTCTTAAACTGGCTCCGGTTGGCTTCGTTCCTACTATGGGAGCCCTTCATGAAGGCCACATTTCCCTTGTCAGGCGGGCAGTGCCCGATTGCCCGGTCGTTGTTGTAAGCATCTTCGTAAATCCTACACAGTTCAACGACAAGAATGACCTTAAAAACTACCCCAGGACACTTGAAAGCGATCTTGAAATGCTCGGAAGAATACTGAGAAAGGATGATATTGTATTTACCCCGGCAGTGGAAGAAATGTACCCTGAAGAGGATAAAAGGGTCTTCAGCTTCGGAAACCTCGATAATGTAATGGAAGCCTTGCACCGCCCCGGACATTTCAACGGCGTAGCACAGGTAGTCAGCAGGCTCTTTGCTGCAGTGAAACCCGATATTGCAATATTTGGCCAGAAGGACTTCCAGCAACTTGCTGTTATTAAAGAACTTGTGCGCCAGACTAAGGATAAGGTCAGGATAATCGGAAGCCCAATTATCCGCGAAAAAGACGGCCTGGCTATGAGCAGCAGGAATACTCTCCTCCTGCCCGGAATAAGAAAAAATGCAGGTATAATATTCAGCACACTGACGAAAGCTGCTGAAATGATAAAAACAAGTGATATTCCAGAAATAAAAGACTTCGTAAACAGCACAATCAATGAGGTTGAAGGATTCTCTGTCATCTACTTTGAAATTGTTGACGATGTACAGCTTTTTCCTGTCAGCCTGAAAAAGGAAATGTCGCCTGAAAAGAAATATTTCGGATGTATTGCCGTTAAAGCAGGAAATATAAGACTGATCGATAATGTCGAATTTGGTTGCTATCAATAAAAAGGTTGATTAACTTTGCAGTTTATAATTTCTTGTTGCAATAACAGCACTATGTTTATTGAAGTTTTAAAATCAAAGATTCATAAAGCCACCATTACAGGTGCTAATCTGCACTATATAGGGAGCATATCAATTGACGAGGATCTGATGGATGCAGCAGATCTTATTGAAAATGAAAAGGTGCTTGTACTGAACCTGAATAATGGTGAAAGGCTTGAAACTTACGTAATAAAAGGGGAAAGAGGTTCAGGGGAGATCTGCCTCAATGGCGCAGCCGCCCGTAAAGTAATAGCGGGAGATGTCATTATTATAATGTCCTTTGCCATGATGGATCAGAAGGATGCCAGTGCCTTCAAGCCAAAAATAATCTTCCCCGATACTAATACAAATAAACTTATCTGAACTTGAAAAAGGGCATCCTCCAAAGTCTTAAATTCATTGCTTTTCTTATCGTGGGAGCAGGACTGATGTGGCTGGCATTCCGTTCAGTTGATTTCGGCAAACTTGCCGCAGAACTGAGGGAAGCTGACTTCTCATGGTTGCTGTTATCTGTATTCTTCGGTCTGCTTGCTTATCTGAGCAGGGCCAGACGTTGGGCTATCCTCGTTTATCCGCTTGGCTACAGGCCTACTTTCATGAATTCCTTTTATGCCCTGATGACCGGATATCTGGCAAATCTTGCACTTCCAAGAATAGGTGAAATAACAAGATGCGTTGCACTGGGCAAAAAGGAAAAAATTCCGGTTGACCAGCTTATAGGGACTGTTGTAATTGAAAGGACAGTTGACTTCCTCTCGCTTCTCATCATTACAATAGCGCTTATCATAACAAGCACTGACGATATCGGCATCTTCATGAAGGAAAGCATACTGGAACCGATTGAACAAAGTGTTGTTTCGGTATTCGGGACAACATGGGTATTATGGATTGCCCTCTTCGTTCTGGGTTCTGTTTCCCTCGGACTTATGATTGGTTATCGTCACAGCCTGAGAAAAATAAGGTTCTTTGCAAAGATGTTCGATATTGCCAAAGGAATTGTAGACGGGTTGAAAACAATTACAAACCTTCAGAATAAATGGGAATTTATTTTCCATACAATATTCATCTGGGTAAATTATGCACTCATGACCTGGGTCGTTGTATTCTCCCTTGAGGTCACTTCGCATATTACCTTTGCTGACAGCATTTTCCTGCTTGTAATCGGAGGCCTGGCAATGTCAGCGCCTGTACAGAGTGGACTGGGAGCTTTCCATTATATAATTTCACGCGGTCTGCTTATCGTTGAAGGAATACCTCTTGAAGACGGACTCGTCTATGCCCTTCTCACACATGAATCACAGCTTATATTCGTGGTTCTCATTGGAGCTGTTTCATTTTTCATGATTTTCAGAAAAGGGAAGGGTGAGGAATCCACTGAGAATAATTCATAATCAGCATGGCAAAGAACAAGACTGTTTTTGTCTGTCAGAATTGCGGAGCCGAATCAGCAAAATGGATCGGAAGATGCCCCTCATGCAGGGAATGGAACAGTTACCATGAGGAAATAATTCCTGGTACTGCTGCCAGGGAGACATCTGCACTGCTTACAAGGGAAAAAAGAAAACCGGAGAAGCTTGATGACATCAGGTCCGATGAATTCTCAAGGCAGAAGTCAGGCATTGCCGAGCTCGACAGGATACTGGGAGGAGGAATTGTTTCTGGATCACTTATTTTGCTGGGTGGAGAACCGGGAGTGGGAAAATCAACCCTGGCACTGCAGATTGCCCTTGCCCTGAAGGATAAAAAAATACTTTATATCTCCGGCGAGGAAAGCGAGGAACAGATCAGCCTCAGGGCAGGAAGGATGAAGAAATCAAACCCTGAGTGCTATATTCTCAGTGAAACAGAACTCGAAAAAATTCTTGTTCACACTGACAACCTTAAACCCTCACTGATAATTGTCGATTCCATACAGACTATAAGCACTTCAGCGCTTGAGTCTTCGGCTGGAACTGTATCCCAGGTGCGGGAATGTGCTGCCCAACTGCTGAAATATTCAAAGATCTCAGGCATACCAGTATTCCTTATTGGCCATATAACAAAGGATGGGACTCTTGCAGGCCCTAAAGTGCTCGAACATATTGTCGATGTAGTCCTTTATTTTGAAGGCGACAATAACTTTGTCTACAGGATATTGCGTTCGGTCAAAAACCGTTTCGGCTCAACGGCTGAAATAGGAATATTCGAAATGATAGACAAGGGTCTGAGAGAGGTTGCCAACCCTTCGGAATTATTTATAAACCAGCATGATGAGATACTCAGCGGCATCGCAATTGCAGCTACTGTCGACGGGCTCCGGCCTTTCCTTATCGAGACCCAGGCTCTTGTGAGCACTGCTGTTTACGGCACTCCCCAGCGTAGCTCAACAGGTTTTGATACAAGACGACTAAATATGCTTCTTGCAGTACTTGAGAAAAGGGCTGGCTTCAAGCTGGGAGTGAAGGATGTCTTTCTGAATATTGCTGGGGGAATTAAAGTCAGCGACCCGGCAATAGATCTTGCAATTCTTGCTTCCGTTCTTTCATCCAACCTCGACATCCCTATTGGCAGGGATGTCAGTTTCGCCGGAGAGGCAGGACTGTCAGGCGAGATACGTCCTGTGTCCCGCATTGAACAAAGAATAAGGGAAGCCTCAAAAATGGGATTTAAATCTATATATATTTCAAAGTTTCACAGGAACCTTGACACAGAAGGTCTTGATATAAAGGTAATCCCAGTCGGTAAGATTGAACACCTTGTAAGATCATTATTTAGTTAGGCCGGCTACCGATTGCTGGCTACCGGCTACTGGTTACCGGCTACCGGGTTAAATAAATTCTGGATTATTCTATCTTCTTTCTGCCTGTCGCCTGTCGCCTGTCGCCTGTTGCCTGTTGCCGGTCTCCGGTCGCCTTCTAATACCTGTAACGACGTGCGTTATCCCGCCGTGAATTCTGTCTTTTGATTTTATCGCAATCAAGCTCCCAGTGGAAATCAGCCGGCCTTTCAAATTCATCAGTCT
>CAZEYY010000003.1:0-9324 GCA_964516485.1 uncultured Rikenellaceae bacterium | reverse complement strand
TTATCGCAATCAAGCTCCCAGTGGAAATCAGCCGGCCTTTCAAATTCATCAGTCTCCATTATCCCGAACTGTGGATCGGCATATACTTTCTTAAGAAACAATGCAAATACAGGAAGAGCCATGTTTGCTCCCTGACCTTCACCCAGTGTTTCAAAATGTATGGCCTGGTCTTCCCATCCGCTCCATACCCCTCCCACAAGATTTGGAGTAACTCCCATAAACCAGCCGTTTGAATGGTTCTGAGTAGTACCGGTTTTCCCACCTATTTGATTCATAAGATTATACGGATCAACCCTCATCCTCCTTCCGGATCCTGAGAGAACCACATTCTGAAGAAGGTTTATCATCAGGTATGCATGCTCCTCGCTTAAAACTTCTTCAATCTTAGGAGCAAACCTTGATATAACATTTCCGTTTTTATCTTCAATGCGAGTAACATACATCGGCCTTGTGTAAACTCCCTTGTTTGCAAATGTGCCATAAGCGCCAACCATCTCCTCAAGCTTAATGTCGGAAGTACCAAGGAAAATTGAAGGGACTGGGTCAATGAAGCTTCTGATCCCCATTTTATGCATTAGATCTGTAACAGCAGTAGGCTTGAACTGCTGCATAAGCCATGCCGAGATGTAGTTCTCCGACTGGGCCAGTCCCCACTTTAAGGTGACCATCTTATAATGATATTCTTTTGGACCTGAGCTTTTAGGAATCCATGTAGTATCACCAACATCGAAAGATCTGGGTATGTTTTCAACCTCATAGCATGGAGAGTATCCATTTTGCATGGCTATTGTATAAAGGAAAGGTTTTATGGTACTACCTACCTGTTTTCTTTGCTGTGTCACAGCATCATATTTAAAATACCTGAAATCAGGACCCCCAACGTATGCTTTTACATAACCTGTATGTGGATCTTCAACCATGAATGACGACCTGATGAAATATTTGTAATACCTCACTGAATCGAGAGGAGTCATCACTGTATCAATTTCACCCTTCCATGAGAAAACCCTCATTCTGACAGGCGTATTGAATGCAATCATAATAGAATCCTCAGGTACTCCTGCCCTCCACATTGATCCATAACGCTCAGTGCGTATAATGGATTGTCTCATTATATCATCTATTTCTTTCTTTGTAACGTCATCAGAGTATGGAGGATTTTTAAAACCTCTGGCTCTCCTGTAGAAATCGGGTTGAATTTCCTTTGACAGATGCTCAGTCATGGCCTGTTCAGCATATTCCTGCATCCTGGAATTAATTGTTGTATAGATCTTTAATCCGTCCTTATAAAGATTATAAGGTGTACCGTCAGGTTTAAGATTTTTATTGCACCATCCGTAAAGCTGATTATTCTGCCACTCCCAGTAAGCATCATCGTATGAAGACTGATTCTGGTATTTCATCCGGTCCGGTTCAGGTCTCCGCATTATATTCCTGATATATTCCCGGAGATAGGTAGCAAGCCCGGTGTTGTGATCTTCTAATTTAAAATTCAGTTCAATAGGTAACTTCATCACAGAATCGGCAAGTACGGGCGTGATATATCCATACTTGGCCATCTGGGAAATGACAACATTACGTCGTTCCAGCATCAGGTCATAATTCCTTACCGGATTGAAGCGTGCAGAGTTTTTGAGCATTCCTATAAGCACTGCTGACTGCTGCAGATTAAGTGAATCCGGGCTCGTGTTGAAATAAACCTTGGCTGCCGTTCTTATTCCTATCGCATTGTATAGAAAGTCGAACTTGTTGAGGTACATTGCTATGATCTCCTCCTTTGTATAGCTCCTTTCCAGTTTCACGGCAGTCTGCCATTCCTTGAATTTTGAAACGGCAAGCTTGACCTTAGTCATAAGCGCTGAGGACCTTGTTGTATCCCTGGGGTATAACTGTTTTGCCAGCTGCTGGGTTATTGTGCTTCCTCCGCCTGTATTCTGACCAAGTAATACCGATTTCACAGCAGCTCTTCCAAGACCTCGTAAATCTATCCCGGAATGCCTGTAATAACGTATATCTTCCGTTGAAATAAGGGCTTTTGTCACCCATGGCGACAGGTCCTTGTAATCAGTCCATGTAAGGTTTTCAATGCTTATCTTGCCAAGCAGGACCCCGTCCTCGGAATAGACCTCTGCAGCAAGCCAGTATTCGGGATTTTCGAGTTCCCTGAATCCAGGCATGGGCCCAAGCTTTTCCTTCGATATCAGGATGAATAAAAGTATTACTAATGCAACCGGAATTGTGAAGAGAGTCCAGAACCAAATCAGATATTTTGTGTTATCTGTAATGCGTTTCATCTGCAGCTGATGTTTGCGCCAAAAGTAGTAAATAATAAAGAATCTTACCTGTTTTTTTTGAAGATTGCCACCTAATTGATTTACTTTGTCGTGTTTTTTACTGAACTAATCTCACCTAGAAATGGTCGAAAATCTTGTAATTGTTGAGTCGCCTGCAAAAGCTAAAACCATTGAGAAGTTTCTTGGAAAAGATTTCCGTGTTATCTCAAGTTTCGGGCACATAAGAGATCTCGCCAAGAAAAATCTCGGTATTGATATTGAAAATAATTTCAATCCCACTTACGAGATACCAAAAGACAAGACTAAGGTTGTAAATGAGCTGAGGAAAGTTGCTTCTGAGTCGAAAAATATCTGGATAGCATCTGATGAGGACCGGGAAGGAGAAGCAATAGCATGGCACCTTGCCAATGTACTCAATCTTGATCTGAATACTACAAAACGGATTGTGTTTCATGAGATTACAAAAGAAGCCATTTCTAATGCAATACAGAATCCCAGGAGGGTTGACATGAATCTTGTCAATTCGCAGCAGGCCAGAAGGATACTCGACCGCATTGTTGGCTTTGAGATTTCTCCTGTACTCTGGAAAAAAGTTCAGCCTGCACTTTCTGCCGGCAGGGTTCAGTCTGTTGCCGTAAGGCTTATTGTTGACAGGGAAAGGGAAATAATTGCCTTCAGCAGTGAATCGTCATTCAGGGTAACAGCAATTTTTGACATTGTGCTTGATAAGAATGACAATGCAATAATTAAAGCTGAAGCTTCGAAGCGTTTCACTGGTGAAAAGGAAGCACAGAAATTCATCGAATTATGCAGGGATTCTGTATATACAATCGGCAACATTACAGTAAAGCCCGGAACACGTTCTCCCGCACCGCCATTCACAACCTCAACACTTCAGCAGGAAGCATACAGGAAGCTTGGATTCTCTGTTGCACAGACGATGGCAGTGGCTCAGAAATTGTACGAAGCCGGACGAATAACATACATGCGTACTGACTCCACTAATCTCTCAAAGCTTGCACTTTCAAAATCAAGAGAAGTTATAGTATCTGAATTCGGGGAAAAATATTCCAAAACAAGACAATTTAAAACAAAATCAAAGGGAGCTCAGGAAGCTCATGAAGCAATAAGACCGGCATATCTCGACAATCCGACAGTTCCGGGTAATGCAAATGAGAAAAAGCTTTATGAACTTATCTGGAAAAGAACAGTTGCATCACAGATGGCTGATGCCGAGATTGAAAAGACAACTATCCTGATCGACATGAATAACTCTCCGGTTACCTTCCTTGCAACCGGCGAAGTGATTAAATTTGATGGTTTTCTGCGTCTGTATACTGAATCCACCGATCAGGAAAATCCTGAGGAAGACCGTTATGTAATACCTCCTGTAAAAAAAGGACAAAACCTTGCATATAAAGAGGTTACAGCCACCCAGAAGTTCACAACTCCTCCTCCGCGCTACACTGAAGCAAGCCTTGTAAAGAAGCTTGAGGAGCTTGGAATCGGAAGACCGTCAACCTATGCCCCCACAATTTCAACAATTCAGAACCGGGGTTATGTATCAAGGGAAGACAGACCGGGAGTTAAACGGAACATCAAGATCATAAGCCTTTCAAAGGGAAAAATATCAGCATCAACAAAGCAGGAAGTTGCAGGTAAGGAAAAAGCAAAACTCTTTCCACAGGATATCGGCATGATAGTTAATGATTTTCTCGTTGAAAACTTCTCTGACATAGTTGATTATCATTTTACTGCAGAAGTTGAGGAACAGTTTGATGAGATAGCTGAAGGCAACCTTAAATGGACAGGCATGCTTAACAGCTTCTACAAACCATTCCACAAAACAGTTACCAATACACTTGAAAAGAAGGAGAGAAAAACCGGAGTAAGGGTCCTTGGAACCCATCCTGAGACCGGGGAACCTGTTACTGTAAGGATGGGGCGCTTTGGCCCTGTTGCACAGATAGGAGAAACGGGCAATGATGAAAAACCCAGGTTCGCAAGCCTCACCCGGAATCTGCTTCTTGAAACAATAACTCTCGAAGAAGCGCTTAATCTTTTCAAACTTCCGCGTGTTGTTGGAGAACATGAGGGAGAGGAACTGGTTGCCGGAATAGGAAGGTTCGGACCGTTCATAAGATACAAAGGCAAGTTCTATTCACTTAAAAAAGGGGTTGATGACCCATATACGGTCACTGTTGAGAGGGCAATAGAGCTGATAAACGAAAAGAACGAAAATGACAGGAAAAAAGTCCTGAAGGATTATGGCGACATTATGGTTCTCAACGGCAGGTACGGGCCATATCTGACAAAAGACAAACAGAACTACAGGCTGCCGAAAGGCTCTGATGCAGAAAAACTTACAAAGGAAGACTGCCTGAAGATCATAGAAAACAGTGAGAAAACCAAAAAGAAATCCTGATACAAGATGACAGACCTGAATGATTATTTTAATCCAGTAAGCATTGAGAGCCCGGATTATGATTTCCTTTCCGGTCAGGCCGTCTTCTCACATACAATTACGATACATACTGAGAATTCCCGGATAGGCGACCTGAGTAAATTCAGGATTGCAATTTTAGGAGTCCCCGAAGGCAGGAATTCACCAAATTCAGGAACCTCAAAAGGTCCTGATGCAGTAAGGGCACAGCTCTACAGGTATGCCAAAATCCCCGGAAAGGCCAGAATAATTGACCTTGGCAACATGAAACCAGGGACAACATTCAACGATACTGTTGCCGGTCTGTCTGATATCCTTGTCACTCTTATCGGTGAAAATGTGTTTCCCGTCATAATCGGCGGAAGCAGTGCACTGGTCCCTGCCCTCGACAGAGCCATGTCGGTAATGAAGAAAAAATACACACTTACCGCAGTCGATTCAAGAATTGACTTCAGCCATGAGAAAAAGGTTCCGGATTCATATAATTACCTTAACACAATAATAAATAACCACAGGGGGACTTTCAGCCATTACATCAATATTGGTTACCAGATCTACCTTAATGATCAACAGGTCATTAACCGTTTCCTCAGGAAAAGGTCGGAACTTGTAAGGATAGGTGATGTCAGGCAGGCTATTTACCTTACCGAGCCTCTTCTCAGAGATTCTGATCTGGCTGTATTTGACATCTCGGCTGTAAGGCAGTCGGATGCACCTGGTTCACAGGGTTCTACTCCCAATGGATTCTATGGAGAGGAAATATGCCTGCTCGCAAGGTATTCCGGAATTTCTGACAATCTGAAAATCTTTGGATTGTTTGAGGTGAATCCTGAGCTTGACGTTAGAAATCAGACCTCAGCACTGGCTGCACAGGTAATCTGGTTTTTCCTTGAAGGTTTTTCTCAGAAGCAGTATGAAGCAGCCGCACTTGGACAGGCAAATACAGGAAGATTCACAAAATATCATGTCAGGGTCACTGACCTTGAAGATGACCTGATTTTCGTAAAAAGCAACCTCACCGACAGGTGGTGGATGGAGCTGCCGACAGGTAAAGACCAGAATGTATATGTTGCATGTTCACATGACGATTATGCAAGGGCAAACAGGAATGAAGTTCCCGAACGCTGGGTTATGGCTTGTGAAAGGCTGAAAAACTAAAAAATACCTGCACAATAATCCCGTATTTTTTCAGTTCATAACTGGGAACAGATTCCCTTGTCATTTCAGGGAATCTGTTGATCAAATTATTTCCCTGAAATTTGTTAACGAGTTTGTTTTTTATTTATTTTACGGGTTCAACTAATGCGAAGCAAAACTAAAGGTCACCGGATGAAAAAGATTTCAGGGATTATTCTTTTTCTCTATATTTCTGTCTTCCAGGGATATTCACAACAGGATCCCCTGATGAGTCATTATACCTTCAATACGCTTACGTATAACCCCGGTGTTGCCGGCATTTCAGGAATGATATGTGCCACAGCGATCAACAGGCAGCAATGGGTAGGATTTGACGGTGCCCCCACTACAACTCTTTTCAACGTAAATACTCCCCTCCCTATTTTTAAAGGCAACAATGGTGCAGGGCTGATAATTGAGAGCGATAATGTGGGATTTGACAAGGATATAAACCTTTCCGCCGCATATTCATACCATCTGAGTGTCGGAACAGGCAAGCTCGGCATAGGAGTTAACCTGGGTATGCTAAATAAGAAACTTGAACCTGAATGGAAAATCCCCTCAGGGGATGTTCACACACCAGCTTCCGGGGATCCGCTGATACCTGAGAACAAAGAGAGCTATGTGGCATTTGATGCAGGTTTGGGGCTATACTACAATGCCGACAATTATTATGCCGGTCTATCTGTAACTCATATAAACCAGCCTAAAATAAAATTTACAAAGGGAACTCCCTACGTAAGCAGGCATTATTACCTGACTGCAGGATACAGGCTGCAGCTAAGGAATCCTGCTCTGGAACTGATACCTTCTGGTCTTGCTTACAGTGATGGAAAAGTAATGCAATTCACAATTTCTTCCATTCTCAGGTACAATAAGAAAGTCTGGGGTGGCGTTTCCTACAGGGCTGGAGATGCTCTGATCGGAATGGCCGGAATAGAACTTTATAATGGCCTGAGGCTTGGGTATGCTTATGATTTTACTTTGTCGGACATGAGTAAAAACAGCAGTGGCTCTCATGAATTCATGGTAAATTATTGTTTTGACCTGAATCTTGGGAAAAGTCCGATGAAATATAAAAGTATCAGATTTTTATGAATATTTAAAAAAAAATAACTTACTTGCATTATAAAATATAGTCGTGTATGAAAAAGGTTACTTTATCTGCTCTGATCGTAATAATCCTTTTGTCAGGCTGCGGATCTTCAAATACAGGAGAGCTGACTGGTGTACTGGGGCGGAAGAAATTCTTTGAACCTGAACCTCTGGAGATGGCGTTTATTCCGGCAGGTAGTTTTATCATGGGTCCAAGCGATCAGGATGCAGTTTTTGCAATGAACAGCATATCAAAATCAGTTACTGTTGATGCATTCTGGATGGATCAGACTGAAATCACAAATAACAAATATCGTCAGTTTGTTTACTGGGTACGTGACTCTATCCTCCGCACAAAACTCGGAAATGCGGGTATAGCTGACAGGGAATATTTCATGGTAGATGATGAAGGAAATGTTATTGAACCAAATATTATCAACTGGGAAGAAAAAATAGATCCTGAAGAAGAAACAACAAAAACAGTTCTTGAAGAGATGTATTATCCTCCTGAAGAGAGGTTCAACGGTAAAAAGGAAGTTGATGTAAGAAAACTTATCTATTCTTATTTCTGGGTTGACTACCAGTCAGCTGCAAAATCAAAATATGTCTATGACAACTTTGAGAAAACATCAGGCAAGTACCAGGGGCAGATAACAAACCTCGACGGAACAACAAGCGATATCAAGGACCGTTCTTCATTCATTAAACATAATTACATAAACGTTTATCCTGATACACTCTGCTGGATCAGGGATTTCACATATTCATTTAACGATCCTCAGGCTTCCCTCTATTTCTGGCATCCTTCCTATGACGACTATCCTGTTGTAGGAGTTACATGGGTACAGGCTACTGCTTTCAGTATCTGGAGAACAGATTACATGAACAATGCTCTCAGGAAAAGCGGTATCCCCGATGTTCATAATTACAGACTTCCGCTTGAGACAGAATGGGAATATGCTGCAAGAGGCGGACTTGACCTTTCAATGTATCCCTGGGGCGGACCGTATACCCGTAACTATAAAGGCTGTTTCCTTGCAAACTTCAAACCACTCAGAGGCAACTATGTTGACGACGGAAACGTATATGCAGGAAAAGTAGGTTCTTACGAACCAAATGAATATGGCCTTTACGATATGGCAGGTAATATTGCAGAATGGACCTGCTGTGCATATCATCCTTCAGCTTATATCTTCCAGCATGACCTCCAGCCTAACTATGAGTATAATGCCAAACCTCAGGATCCTCCTGTAATGAAAAGGAAGGTTATCCGCGGTGGTTCATGGAAGGACATAGCATATTTTCTTCAGACAAGCACAAGAGATTACGAATACCAGGATTCAACTAAACCTTATGTTGGCTTTCGCAACGTAAGATCATATATCGGAGTAAACTAATAATTGATATAACCCTAAAATCATCAGGAATATGAGCCTAGCAGAATTAGTACAAAGCAGCGGGTGGAAGAATTTCATCGCAAAACTTTATGGTTTGGGAGCATCGGTTGTTATTATCGGTGCACTGTTCAAAATACAGCACTGGCCACTGGCAGGGATGATGCTTACAGTGGGTCTTCTGACTGAAGCAGTAATCTTTTTCTTCTCTGCATTTGAACCTTTGCATGAAGAGATCGACTGGTCACTTGTATATCCTGAATTAGCTGGTATTCCTGAAGACGAGACAGCTGCATCACATCACGTAAGCGGTAAACAACGCGACATTGAACGCGGAGTTGTTGCTTCAGGAGCTGCAGTAAGCGGTGGCGGTGGCGGCGGTTACGGTGGCGGCTACGGAGGCGGAGCAGGAGCTGTTGCTCTTGCAAAGTTTGATGAGATGCTTGAAAAAGCAGAAATTTCTCCTGACCTGTTCCAGAAGCTTGGAGTAGGAATGAAGAAACTCAGCGAAACAACTGCCAACATGAGTGCCATGGGAGATGTTACAGCTGCTTCCACTAAATATATGGGAACTATAAATGCTGCAAATGATAACCTGTCAAAACTTGCCGATTCATACCAGGCAACAACCAAGGTTATTAATGAAACAGGTTCAACTTACAAGAATATGGCTGATTCTCTGTCAGTTATTGAAGTTGGCGGAAAATCATACCAGCAGCAGCTCGAGACTCTTAATAAAAACCTTTCAGCCCTTAATACTGTTTATGAACTGCAGAAAAAAGGTGCTGACGAACATCTCAAAGAATCAGATGCATTATATAAAGGTATACAGGGCCTGATGAAAGATCTGACTGATTCAGCAGGTGATACAAAAAAATACCGTGAACAAATAACAAAACTCAACGACAATCTGTCAGCATTG
>CAZEYY010000002.1:62576-78981 GCA_964516485.1 uncultured Rikenellaceae bacterium | reverse complement strand
ACCCATACGGCAGTTTAGCAAACTGCTGGTTTAAGCCACTCACCCATCTCTCCAATAAAGCTTAGAACTTATATACATCGTGGCAGTTTATCCGCCAACCGGCGGATGGTTTAAGCCACTCACCCATCTCTCCTATTCTCCCTTTCACCCTTACTCAGGTTACCGGGCGCGACAAAAGTAGAAAAACGAGCCTTAAGTTCAAAATAAATGAGAACTAAATTTCAGAACCAGTAAATCAAATGGCAAGAATCAGGCAAATATATCAGATACGACACTAAAGAACACTCTCACTTCTTTTTCCTCATAAGCACAACATTTTCAACATGATGAGTATGAGGAAACATATCAACAGGCTGCACATCAGCAACATAATAGCCTTCGGCAAGCAGGCAGATATCCCTGGCCTGGGTTGCCGGATTACAGCTTACATATACAACGCGCTCTGCACCTGAATTCAAAATGGCTTTTGTCACATCATCATGCATGCCGGCACGTGGAGGATCCGTTACAATAACATCAGGATAGCCCTGGCTTTCAAATAATTGCTGAGTAAGAACATTTTTCATGTCACCGGAAAGAAACATTGTATTATTAATGCCGTTTATCCCTGCATTAACCCTCGCATCCTGTACCGCTTCGTCAACATACTCAATCCCGACAACCTTTGAAGCAGAGCCGGCAAGATAACATGCAATCGTCCCGGTGCCGGTATAGAGGTCGTACACGGTTTCTTTTCCTGTCAGACCAGCAAACTCCTTTGCTACCCTGTACAACTCTATTCCCTGGCGGGTATTAGTCTGGTAAAATGACTTTGGTCCTATCCTGAAGCTCAGACCGTCCATCTCTTCTGTTATATGATCATGGCCCCGGTACAACACAGGCTCCTGATCACCAAGTGATGAGTTTTTCTTGGAATTAATAACATAAAACAAGGAGCTTATCCTGGGAAAACTGGCTGCCAGAAAATCAAGCAGCTTCTCCCTCTTCTCCCTGTCTTCATGGAACAATACAACTATAAGCATCAGATCCCCTTTCAGGGTATTTCGTATTATGACATTGCGTAAAAAGCCATCCTGCTCCTTCAGATCAAAAAACGGCAGATCATTTTCTATAGCATATTTCCTGAGGCTGTTCCTTATCGCATTTGAAGGCTCCGGCTGGAGAAAACACTCCTTTATATCAAGAACTTTATCGAATAAACCTGGAATATGAAATCCGAGCGCAGGCTCCTTCCCTGCCGGCAATCCTGAAGCAACTTCCTCAAAGGTGAGCCAACGGCGGTCGGAAAAGGTAAACTCAAGCTTGTTCCGGTAATAATACTCATTTTCCGATCCGATAACAGGCTTTATCTCAGGAAGTTCAACCCTGCCTATTCTCTGCAGACTGTCAATAACCTGTCGTTCCTTGTACTTAAGCTGGAGTCTGTAAGGGAGGTGCTGCCACCTGCATCCGCCACATACACCGAAATGACTGCACCTTGGCGTAATCCTGTCTGAAGAGTACTCATGGAACTTCACAGCCCTGCCTTCGAGGTACTTTTTCCTTTTCCGTACGACCTTTACATCAACAACATCGCCGGGAATAAGCATAGGTACAAACAATACCATATTGTCAATCCTGGCAATTGCATTTCCTTCTGCACCAATATCTGTGATCTTCACTTTTTCAAGTACGGGAAGCTCTTTTTTCCTTGACACCTTCTATTTTCCTTTTTTAAAATTGTATCTGAAAACTATTCAGGAAAGATATTTACCTGCTTTCCTTCAGGTTTATAATGAATTTTATTCCTTCAAGCATAGCAGGAATTATACCGTCACTGTGATCAAGACCGGGCAGTATCATTTTTGTGCAGTCGGTTGAAGAAGTACCTGCCTGAAGCATTGCAGTGTACATTGTTTCAGTTGTAACAGGATTTACCTGCGTATCACCTCCTCCATGGATAAGCATAAGTGGCTTATATGTATGCCACGGCTGTATGCTGTTGGCTTTGAAGGCATTCCTTACAGGCAAGTACCTGTCTGAGCTTGCGTATCCCGATACAAAGTCAGGATTAAGGAGGCTTGCAATTGAAGTTGAAAGCTGTGAATTTATCTGGTCAAATGACTTTGAGCCATCGTACAGGGATGCTATGCTTGAGGCATAGGGTTCACTGAAAATATCGGTGACCGGATTTGAAAACTGCTTGTATGATGAGTACGCATTATATATATATCCCAGGTACACAGGCATGGGATAGTTTGTCACATTTATCATATTGGAAAACAACAGGTTGATATCATAGGGCCCTGCACCACAGGCACTCCCGGCCAGGTTGAAATCGTCCTGATACTCCAGCTCCATCGCCTTGTGCAGTGAGAGTGTTGCCCAGCCACCCTGTGAATAGCCCAGAAGGTAATATTCATTCCTGATGCTTATCTCATCCAGTTCTGTTTCATCAAGTTCCTGTACAGCACGGAACATATCTGTTACAGAAATAACAGTAGGTGAAGCCACAAGGTACGGATGAGCCACATTTGAAGAGGTTCCGAAGCCAGGATAATCAGGAATGACAACAATAAAACCCATCGAGGCAAGTGTCTCAACAAGCACATAACTGCTGTTCATAGGATTTATACTCGGGGCCTGTGAATTAAGCGTGTTTGTTCCGTTCTGGAAAGATATTACCGGGTAATCACCTCCGGCTACAGGAACACATACAAGTCCTGAGGCTATAATATCTTCGTCTCCTGCCTTTGTTCTGTATGAAATCTTATACACTTCAACACCTGATCTGACATATTGCTTCAGCGTGCTTATTCCCGGCGACTGAGTTGAAGCAAGGTCTATCATATTGTTTACCGAAGCAGTTGTATAGAGTGAAACATATTCACTTGATTCAAGCCAGGTATTCTCAGGCTTGTCATCATTCTTTGTACATGATGTGATGAATAATATAAATGCTGCTGATAATACTGCAAGCCTTGGTATTGAACCTTTTTCTTTCATTTTTAAGCTCCTTTTGGAAAACCACTGCAAATATAACCATTAGCCGGCACTAATGTTCTGTTTCTGTCCTCCCTTTGGCCTGAAGCCTTTCGCCTTCAGCCTAATTTATTATATTTGCACACATTTTTAAACATGCATGGTTTCAGTTCAGGATATCGGGGTATCATTCGGAAGCTTTGATTTATTAACGGGAATTTCATTTCTGATAAACGATCAGGACCGGATAGGACTTGCCGGAAAGAACGGAGCGGGAAAATCGACTCTCCTTAAAATAATTTCAGGACTGCAGGCACCTTCTTCAGGGCTGATTGACAAGTCACCTGATGTTTCTATAGGATACCTCCCGCAGCAGATGAAGGTAAGTGACACAACAACTGTGCTTAATGAGACTCTGACTGCCTTCAATGAGATAAATGCACTTTCGGAGGAGATTGAACACTGCAGTGCAGAAATAGCCAGGCGCGAAGATTACGATTCACCGGAATACCTTAAACTATGTGATCATCTTACAGTTGTGGAAGAACGCTATCGCATGATGGGTGGTAACAATTTCATGGCTGAAGCAGAACAGACTCTTATCGGCCTGGGCTTTGAGAGAAAGGATTTCGACAGGGCAACAAGGGAGCTTAGCGGCGGATGGAGAATGCGCATTGAGCTGGCCAAGATCCTGCTTAAGAAACCATCACTGTTCCTGCTTGACGAACCAACTAACCATCTTGACATTGAATCGATCCAGTGGCTTGAATCATTTCTTGCATCATATCCGGGTGCAGTCCTTCTTGTTTCACACGACAAGGCCTTTCTCAACAATGTAACAAACAGGACTATTGAGATCTCCCTTGGCAGGATTTATGATTACAAGGCTGCCTGGTCGGAGTATCTTGTTCTGAGGCAGGAAAGAAGAGAACAGCAGCTGGCTGCATACAGGAACCAGCAGAAGATGATTGAGGATACAGAAAAGTTCATTGAAAGGTTCAGGTACAAGGCTACAAAGGCGGTTCAGGTACAGTCAAAGATCAAACAGCTTGACAAGGTGGAACGGCTTGAAGTGGATGAGGAAGATACAAGTTCCATTTACCTGAGGTTTCCCCCCTCTCCCCGTTCCGGCACTGTAGTTGTTGAAGCAAAAGGCCTCTCAAAAAGCTATGACCTTCTCGAAGTGCTTATCAACATCGATTTCAAGATCCAGAGAGGAGAAAAAGTTGCCTTTGTTGGAAGAAACGGTGAAGGAAAAACAACATTTTCGAGGATAATAAAAGGAGAACTTGACTATACGGGTGAGCTGAAGCTTGGGCATAATGTCAAAATAGGGTATTTTGCCCAGAACCAGGATGTTCTTCTTGATGAAAACAAAACTGTACTGAATACAATAGATGAAGTTGCAAAAGGCGATATCAGAACCAAGATCCGCGACATGCTTGGCGCCTTCCTCTTCAGGGGTGATGATGTTGAGAAGAAAGTAAAAGTATTGTCGGGTGGTGAGCGTTCAAGGCTTGCTCTGATTAAGCTTCTTCTTGAACCTGTGAACCTCCTTGTACTGGACGAGCCTACAAATCATCTCGACATGCGATCGAAGGACATCCTGAAACAGGCTCTCTTAAAATATGATGGCACATTAATTGTTGTTTCACACGACAGGGATTTCCTTGACGGACTTGTAAGCAAGGTCTTTGAGTTCAGAAAAAATAAAGTCAGGGAACACATAGGCGGCATTTATGATTTCCTCAGGAAAAAGCGCATGCAGAACCTTAAGGAACTTGAAATAAAGGACAAAACGAAGCAACAATCAGCTGTTGATCAGGAGGTTTCGGCAAATAAACAGAAATACCTCGATAAAAAAGAATATGACAGGAATCTGAGAAAGCTTAAGAAAAGACTTGAGGAATCGGAGACCCTGATTGAAAAAATTGAAGGTGAAATACTTGCAGTGGACAAATCATTCATGGAACCAGGAAATTATTCCGAAACGCATGAGCTTGATTACAACAGATACAGGGATCTGAAGGAACAACTTAATGATGAAATGAACAGGTGGACTCAATACAGTGAAGAGCTTGATAATTTTATTAAGGAAGTAAAATCATGACAGAAGTATTTCAGTTTGAAAAGGAATACAGGATACACGTTTATGAAACCGGACCTGATACAAGGCTCAGTCTGGTGGCCCTGTTTGATTATTTTCAGGACATAGCATCTGATCATGCTGAAAAGCTGGGTTTTGGAAGGCAGGATCTGATGAAAACAGGTCGCTTCTGGGCTCTTTCAAGGATGTACGCGGAAATTACAGACTGGCCGTTGTGGGAAGACCGTATTAAATTAAAAACCTGGCCAAACGGAACAGATAAGTTGTTTGCCCTCAGAAACTATGAAGCAAAACACTCTGACGGAAGAATCATTGCACAGGCAACATCTTCATGGCTTATACTCGACAGTGCAACCAGGAAAATCCAGCGACCAGAATCGTCGCTTAGCCATTTCAGGGAGCATTTTCAAAGTTCGGAATCACCGGTCCGCTATGCTTCTAAAATTGAATTTAATCACGAAGAGCCTTCTTTGTCAGAGAGTTTCAGGGTTCGGATCAGTGACCTTGACCTTAACCTGCACACAAACAATGTGAAATACCTGAAATGGATTATTGATTCATTCGAACTCGATTTCGTAATGAAAAATATTCCATGGTCTGTTGAAATAAACTATCTTTCCGAATCGTTGTTTAATGAGTTGATATTCATTAAAACTTCTGAGGACGGAAATGCAGAAGGTTTCTTCAATCATTCAGTTGTCAGGGCTGAGGATGGAAAAGAACTTTGCAGGGTAAGAACCGGCTGGAAAAAAAGAGGATAAACAGGATTACTTCAGTTCATTATGCACAATAAATTGAAAAGGCGGACTCTAGGTACAATGACAGTAATTCTTGTACTGGCTGTTGCGCTTGCGTCGTGCAAAACAAAAAAGGCAGCTGTCGACACAAAAGACCTTTCATATTTATATAATCCCACACGCAGCTCGTTTAATCCGGGAATAAATGTTACAGTTCAGTCAGAAGAATCTGCAACCCTGGCGGTCCGTTTTTTTTCAAATGACCTTTTTTTCTCTGAAGCCAATCCCGAAGGAGTACCGACTGCAGGTATTATAATAAGCATGAAGCTCTATAATATCGATCAGGCGCGTTCGCTTGTTGATACTGTTTCATATAATCTCAATATAATCAGGGATGCAAACAGGAGGGAATATTTTTACAATTTTCCTTTGAAAGTGGAAAGCGGAATGAAATATCTCATTGAGCTTAAGATACTTGACAAACTCCGCCTGATTGTCACACAGAACTTTGTCCCCTTTAATACTCTGTCACCACTTAACAAGTACAATTTCACAATACAGGGATATTTCAACATGAACCAGCTGTTCTCCCCTGTACTGCGTGTCAATGAGTACATAAGACTGCTGTATTCCGGGCAGAAGCCTGATTCAATCTACATTTCGTACTTCAAACTGCTGTCCGGAGCGCCTGATCCTCCTTCAATGATGCTTCCACAGAAGACTATCGATTATGAACCCGACAAAATAGTTGCCCTGGCATATTCCGATACACTTCCCATAATGCTTCCAAGGAAAGGAATATACCTGTGTTCGCTTGACAGCAATATCAGGGAAGGTTATGCCTTATATAATTTTGGTGAATCATATCCCAATATGACAAAACCTGAGGAAATGATTGATCCTCTTATTTATATTGCTCCCCAGCTTGAAATTGATCAGATGAAATCGAATCTGAAGCCAAAGCTGGCGCTTGATGACTTCTGGATTAAGTGCGGCGGCAACATTGAAAAGGCCCGGGAACTAATCCGCATCTACTATACAAGGGTTGTTTATTCAAACCTGTACTTCACATCTTTTACAGAAGGATGGAAGACTGAAAGGGGAATGATATATATAATATACGGTCCACCTGACAAGGTATACAAGAATCCTGAAGGTGAAGCATGGGGCTACCGCAAACCCACTGTAAAATCCTCATGGGGAGGACGTTACAAGGTCAAAGAAGACTATATCTTTTTCAATTTCAAACAGAGGGACAACACGTTCACAGATAATGATTATTACCTGAGCAGAAGTGAAACACTGGTAACTTACTGGGACCAGGCAGTACTGAGCTGGAGAAAAGGTATTGTATTCCGCCTCGATAATCCCGGGGGAATCTGAAATAATAACAAATATGATGTATAAAGAAACTGACTTCATTTTCGGTTTGCGCACAGTAATTGAAGCAATTAAAGCCGGAAAGCAGATAGACCGCCTTCTTATTAAACAGGGACTGCAGGGATCCCTGTACCACGAGCTAATGACGGAGGTAAAAAAATTCAATATTGCATACCAGATTGTCCCTCTTGAAAGGATAGAACTTGTAACCCGTAAGAACCATCAGGGAGTTCTTGCATGGCTGTCTCTTATTGAATTTCAGAGCATCAGCAATATCCTGCCTGGCATTTATGAGAAAGGAGAAGATCCCCTGCTTATAGCTCTTGACGGCGTTTCTGATGTCAGGAATTTCGGTGCAATAGTCCGCACGGCAGAGTGTCTGGGAGCACATGCCATAATAATACCGGAAAAAGGTTCTGCAAGAATAACTGCCGATGCTGTCAAAACCTCAGCAGGAGCTTTGCACACTTTTCCTGTATGCAGGGAAAAGAGCATTGTAAGAACGATAGAATACCTGAAGGAATCAGGACTTAAAATTATCTGTACCGGGGAGAAATCTGATAGCATTGCCTCCGAGGTAAGTCTTCAAGGGCCTTCTGTTCTGATTATGGGATCGGAGGACAAGGGTATCAGCCGTGAACTTCTGTCACTTGCTGACCTTAAAGTGAAGATACCAATGTCAGGAAAAATCGAATCCCTTAACGTATCGGTTGCTGCAGGAATTCTGCTATATGAGATTATACGTCAGAGAAACAGCTGATTCTTACTCAAATTATGCTCCTGATCCTGTCGTCAAGTGCCTTCTGATCGGCTGTAAATGATGCCAGACCTGCAAGTGTCAGAAGAGTATCAGGGGCAATCTTTCCATCAGCTATCTTATCTTTCCACCTTGAATGAACCGGAATCTTTCCGTCAGTTGAAATAAAATTCTTTTCCTCACGTGTAAGGCTGGGGAACATATCCTCGCATCCTTCTTCTCTTGCAATATGAATTAGCTCAGCTCCTGTAGCAGGAACATTTTTTGCAACCCTTTCAGAAAAAGCCAGAACCTTCCCGTCAACCTCCCAGAATTTCTCCACTGCCGATCCTGCAGCTGATTCAGAAAGGTTCACAGGATAATTCTCATGCATCCTGGAGATAAATTCTGCTTTAAGTTCCTTCCTGCCTGCAGCTGCAACCTTAGGTGGCATTGTGAAAACATCTGTTCCGGCAAGAAGTTCAAGCTGGTTATGATTCCTGAGGCTGGCAGCTATCAGCTTTGTCTGCCATTGATTTTCAGCAGATAATCCGGTTACCCAGTTCTGGGATGCAATTACAGCCATCTCACCGGCTCCGGATCCATCTCCTAATTTATTATCAGCAATATAAGCTCCTATCCTGCCAAGGAAAACATTCAAATAATCAGGTCTGGCAAGCCGTGTCACAAGGACATTCTGCCTGGCGCTGAACTCCAGTGTAAAATTAATCCGGACTCCTGATTCCCTCAGCAATCTGGCCCCAATAAGTCCTTCGGCTGTATATGGTACCTTAACAATGAATTTTTCAGGACAGATCTCATGCAGTCTCCTGCCATAATAGAGAATTGACTTTATATCATGGGCTGTATCGGTATGAAGCTCAACGCTTACAAATCCATCAAAACGGTTTACAAGCCTCAGTCCATGCCTGGCATTAAGTATGAAGGCAATTTCCCTTACTCTGTCCTCAACCGGCAGATCTCTTACAACTGCCTTGGCTTCGGAAATAAAAACATCATATATCCCCTTCTGTATTTCATTGTTCAGCAGTGTGTTATTTGTTGTCAGCGCACTCATTTCAGCAGTCCAGTTCGATTCTGCCTCATTCATGTCACCTGTGTCAAGCCACAACTCTGTTCCTGCTTTAACAAGGGCTTCCCAGAAAGGATCTTTCTTTCCTGTGAAGTGTTTTCCGTTTAAATCTTTCCAGAGAAAATCGCTAATACGTGTATTCAGATCTGCCATATACCCTGTTTTATTATATTAATCTTCCTTTAAAAGCTTTGACATTTTCAGAAAATCGTCACCTGTAGGCTGCTGATATACTTTAAGCCCGAACTCTCCCATTATTGCGAGAATATGTTCAAAAATATCCGACTGGATGTTTTCATAGGGGACCATCTGATTGTTCTTCGTAAAAACATATACCTGCAATGGTAGTCCGTTGCCGACAGGATCTCTGTGCCTGACAATTATAGTTTCCTTTGGTTCAATATAAGGATGTTGCTTCAGATAAGCTTCCACATAATAACGGAATAAACCCAGATTGGTAAGTTTGGAATGATTGAAGAATGGTGTACCGGCATCAGGTAGTTTATCCAGGCAACTTTCAATATACTCCTTCAGAACAGGATACCCGGAGAACTTCTTAATAAGAGGTTCATCAAGAAATCTGATGCTCCTCATGTCGATAAAAATAGATCTGCGTATCCTCCTTACTCCCGACTCCTCCATTCCTTTCCAGTTCTGGAATGATTCATTTACAAGTGAATATGTAGGAATTGTAATAATTGTCTTATCAAAGTTCTGAACCTTTACAGTGTTCAGTGTTATATCCATAACAGTACCATCAATCTCCCGCGCAGGGATTGTAATCCAGTCGCCTACCCCCAGCATCTTGTTTGCAGAAAGCTGAATACTGGCAACAAGTCCAAGCAGTGTATCCTTAAATACAAGTATCAGCACGGCAGCCATTGCACCAAGACCGGCAAGAATGCTTGTAATATCTTTTCTGAAAACTACTGATATGATAATTAGCAAGGCAACGAGAAAGACAAAAATCTTTACAAGCTGAACATAGCCCTTGATGTGCCTGTGTTTTGATATTGGCAGTGTGTTGTAAATTGTATGCCAGGCTTCGATGAATGAAATCATGACTATGGTTCCCACCATAACCATGTAAATATAGGTAAGGCGGTGAACAACAATAAGCCAGACAGGATATGGCTTCAACGCCCACCCGGCCATAGTCCATATAACAAGTGCCGGTGCAAAGTGCGAAAGCCTTGTAAATACTTTTTGCTCAAGAAAGATATCATCCCAGGTTGAGGTGGTCCTTTTTACAATTCTGTGAACAATTTTCAGTATTATGGCCTTTGTGACAAGGTTGGCAAGCCAGCTGAGGATCAGGACTCCCGTAATAAGCGTAAGTGCGCTCAGAAAAGTTGAGAAGCTGTAGCTAAGACCAGCCTGAATGAACAGGTCTTTTAGCCATATTGACGGATCAGTCTTGAAAAGCATAAAAACATTTAATTAATCCGACGCAAAATTATATAATATTTCGATTGATTTTCCTCAGCTGATCCCTATCCTGGAAATTAGTCAGCAATAACGGAACTGTGAATGACTAAAAGATCGTAAAAATGAGATACCCCATCCGGTTTAACCGGATGAGGTATCATGGAAGATTTATTAAATGAAGCGTGGGTTATTTGCTTTTTCTGTCAACTACATAGAAAAGAACAAGGCTGAGTCCGCCGAAGAAAAATATTGATGAGGGATAAAGTGCATCTTCATCAATTGTTACAACATTTACAAGCATGGCCGCTATTATTATTCCAAGGGCAATACCCATTGAAAGCATGCCCAGCTTAAGTGTTAACTTGCTCCATTGAATTCCTGATTTCATTCCCTCCCTGCCCGTATTGAAAAGGCTTGCATCAGCACCTTTCTCTATAAGAGCCATTCTTTCCTTATTACGGGTTGTAAAATACATATACAATACTCCGAAAACTGTTGCAAAAAATGCAATAAATCCTATTAGTCCCTCCATAATTTTATTTTTTAAGTTTATTATTTTTGAAACTTTAGACTACGGTTTATATTCTCAGGTTACAAAATTCCGCATAATTTTTTTTCGGACTCTTCTGTAACCTTGGTCATAAAACCTTCGTCAAAAGGAACAAATGAATATAAATTCGGATATACCCTGGATCAAACAGGTGCTGGATGGCAATACAAATGCATTCAGGAATATTGTAAATACGCATAAAGACAGGGCATTCAACCTTGCATTCAGAATCTGCAGGAACAGGGAGGAAGCGGAAGAAATAATCCAGGATTCTTTTATGAAGGCTTACAGGTCACTTGGGGATTTCAGAATGGACAGCTCATTTACAACATGGTTTTACAGAATAGTATATAACACCTCAGTTTCATTTTTAAGAACAAAAAAGGATAATAACATTAACCTTGATGCAGATTTTGCCGAAAAATACAGATACTCGGAAATCAATTCTTATGAATATGAGGCAGAATCAGAATATAACAGGATCCTTGTGAATAAAGCTCTGGGGAAACTGAATGATGAGGAAAGAGGGATCATAAGCCTGTTCTATTATGATGAACTTTCACTTAATGAAATTGCAGCAATAACAGGAGACTCTGTTTCAAATATTAAAGTTAAATTGCACAGGTCAAGGAAAATAATGTCAGAAGCCCTGACCTCAAATAAAACAAGGGAGGTAAATACAAAATGAATGACAGCAATGAATTCAGGGATGATCTCCTAAAAAGGTATCTTAACAAGGAGAGTATTGAAAAGGCTCCTGAAGGTTTTACAGAAAGGATGATGAATCAGCTGATGACTGAACCTGCCTATACTCCTGAAAAGCAGGCGAAAAAACGCATCTCTGCAATACCTCTTGTGTCACTGATAATCACCATTATACTTATTTTACTGGCAGTATTCGCGGGAAAAACAGAACATGCCGGTACGAACATCTTGCTTACCGGTCTTCTGAAAAGCATTAATATAAGCTGGCCTGTACATATTCCTGACCTTTCCGGATTTACAGTTTCAGACATCACAGTCTATGTTATGTCGCTGAGTATTCTCCTGCTGGTCTTTGACCTTGCGCTGTCAAAATATTTCAGAAACAAGATACGCTAAAATACTGATTAAGTGTTGATTGAAAGTATCAACTAACCTTGAGATCCACTTTTGAATTGAGCCCTTTCCTGTTAAGTGAACGGCTCATTGCATTAAGCACTTCAACAGGGCCCGATTTAACTTCGCATTTGCCCTTGAAATGCACAATCAGTGCGCATTGCTCTGCCTGCACCTCATCATGCCCGCAAACCTCAACAAGCGATTTAATAACATGCTGAAAAGTATTTACTTCATCATTATAAAGAATCAGTGAAGCATTTTCGCCCCCGCTGTTCAGCCTGTCATTTTTATGTAATGCCTTTTCCTTCATTTCAGATTATCAAAAAGCTGCTTTGCTGTATCTAACGGTATTTCCCGCTTACCCAGCCAGGCTACAACCCTGGCATCACGGAATCCGTTTCTGACTATCAGATCAGCATATTCCGCAGCGCTTTCAAAGGTAATAAAATTCCCTATTAAATATGCTATCTTCTTATCCTCAAGTGTCAGAATATCCAGTCCCCTGCTTCCGGCAAGGGTCTTAATCGATTCAATAATATTTGGTTTGGGAGCTTTTGCCACTCTCATTACCTCCACCCTGAAAATAAGAGTCGGAGGAAGTGTATCAGCACTTATGACAACCGGCTTATTACTGACAAGTCTCTCAAAAGGTTTTAAGCCCCACTCTTTTTCCAGAACGGCCGCTCTGTCAGGTGAGACCTGTTTATTACCATTGAAAGAAGAAATAAATGAGTCTTTGAATCCTTTTCCCTTTACCTCTGCAAGTGCTTTACGTGCATCCTCAAGTCGCCTGAACATTCCGGCATAATAGGTTTTAAGTTCCGATCCCTCATTTCTGAAACCATATACCGGTGAAATTCTCTTAAAGAAAACAGGTGAGACCGGATTCCTGAACACCGCTATCTGTACCCTGTAAATAAGGCCTTCAGGCACTTCAGGATCAATGGCAATACTACTCTTCTGTTCAACAGACGAAGAATCGGATATGCTGAAATAGGAATATATTTCAAGTGTGTCTGCAATCTGTGCTGACTGAACAACTTCTTCAGGTGCTGTTCCGGCTGAATCAATTTCTGCATCCTGTTCAGCAACAAGCAATATTGTATCACGATCCGGTTCCCCCGGATTCATAAGAAAATGAGCCTCTGCGTATTTTCTATCAGCAGATTTCTGATAATTTCCTGCTGCCCTTTCATACTCTGCTATCTGTGCCTTTGCTGAACCTCTTTTATCATCCGGAAGCCTGTCAAGCGACTGTTTCCGGTTCTGTGCCAGATCCGACAGTGAATCAGCAAGATACTGGTAAGCAAGAGCCTCATCTAGCAACACGGAATATGATTCCGCAAGTGGTTCGGCGGTTGACTGCAATTTAATTTCCTGCGCTTTTACAACTGTTTCAGGTGTCGGTTCAGCTGCTTTCTGCTTTTCCGGCTGCTTCTTCTCAGGAAGTTTACTTACAGTAGCTTCAGTCTTTACAGGGACTACTGCATTCTCAACCTTCAGAGCTCCTTTCTCCTGAGCACATTGCTGGATAAAATCAGGAACACCGAACTCCCTTGAAGCTTTGCGACCTGCCTGATCGGCAAACCTGTTATAGGAAGCTGTTGCAACACTGAAATTGCCACTGAGTTGTTGTGCACGGGCAAGATAGAAAAGAGCATCTTCAGGGAGGGGGCGTGCTGCTGCATTTATCTCAAGAGCCTGCTGCAAAAGTAATTCAGCTTTCAGAGGATCCTTTTCAAGTTTTACAAGGCACACTCCTGCATAATATTTATATAAGGGGTCCTTTGAGTATGTCAGTAAGAGCTCGCTGAATTCCTGATATGCTTTTTCATAGTTCCCCTTCGAGAAGGCTTCAAGCGATGATTGCCTGGTTGGCTTTGTCGTGGAAGTCTGGGCAAAGGCATTAACCGCAGATAATGAGAAAAAAATTATCACTATAATTGCCTTATGTATGGTAAATTTCATTAATTTTCCGTGTCTTAGTTGCATTAAAACAGTGTCCTCTGCTAATTGTCATGGAACATTATCCCATAATCTGTGTTGATAACAAAAAACCGTTTTTATATTTAATACAATTCAAACTTCGTAAATTTACCCGTAATAACAAAATTGAAGAATGCATGGCTCAATTGAAGGAAGGCTCAAAAGCTCCTCTGTTTGAGGGAGTTGACCAGAATGGAAACTTAATAAAATTATCTGATTACAAAGGGAAAAAGGTAATCCTGTATTTCTATCCTAAAGATAATACTCCGGGATGTACAGCAGAAGCCTGCAACCTGAGGGATAACAGCGACCTGCTCCTTAAAAAAGGCTTCGTTGTTGTAGGTGTCAGCCCTGACAGCGAAAAGTCACACAAAAACTTTTCCGGAAAATTTTCACTCCCTTTTCCGCTAATTGCTGACGAATCGAAAAAAATACTGAATGATTACTCAGTCTGGGGAGAAAAAAAGATGTACGGAAAAAGTTATTTCGGAGTACTGAGGACAACTTTTGTAATCAATGAAACAGGCATGATTGAGAAGATAATTGACAAGGTTCAGACTTCAGATCACGCAAAACAAATTCTCGACTTATACAAATAATAATACAATATGAGCACTGAAAAAAAGGAAATAAACAAGGAGAAACTAAAAGCGCTGGAAGTAACAATCGGTAAAATCGAAAAAGATTTTGGCAAGGGTACAATTATGAAACTTGGCGACCATGCCATTGAAAATATACAGGTTATTTCAACCGGATCAATAGGCCTTGATGCAGCCCTTGGAATAGGAGGACTGCCGCGCGGCCGCGTGATTGAGATATACGGTCCGGAAGCTTCAGGTAAAACAACCCTCGCAATTCATGCCGTCGCTGAAGCCCAGAAAAACGGAGGGATAGCTGCTATAATTGATGCTGAACACACTTTCGACCGCAATTATGCCGAGAAACTTGGCGTTGATGTGGAAAACCTCCTGATATCGCAACCCGACAATGGAGAACAGGCTCTTGAGATCACTGACAACCTCATACGTTCAGGTGCAATTGATATAATAGTCATAGACTCTGTAGCAGCCCTCACACCAAAAGCAGAAATTGAAGGTGAAATGGGAGATTCAAAAATGGGCCTCCAGGCAAGGCTTATGTCTCAGGCACTCAGAAAATTAACCGCTAACATAAATAAAACAAATACCTCCTGTATTTTCATTAACCAGCTCAGAGATAAAATTGGTGTTATTTTTGGCAATCCTGAAACAACTACAGGGGGGAATGCCCTGAAGTTCTATTCCTCTGTGAGGCTTGACATAAGAAGAACAAACCAGATTAAGGACGGTGAGGAGATAATCGGAAGCAGAACACGCGTGAAAATTGTTAAGAATAAACTTGCACCGCCATTTAAGAAAGCTGATTTTGACATCCTCTACGGAGAAGGTATTTCCCAGATCGGAGAAATTGTAGACCTCGGTGTTGACTTCGAAATAATCAAGAAAAGCGGATCGTGGTTCAGCTATAATGATACAAAACTGGGTCAGGGCAGGGATGCTGTAAAACAGATTATTAAAGACAATCCTGAACTCTATGATGAACTAAAATCAAAAGTATCAGAGGCTCTTAAATCAAAAGTATAGTATTTGTTATCCCTTAATCCGATGAAAAAGCTTAACTGTCTTCTGCTGACGGCGGTTACTGTATTTGCAGTATCATGCAATCAAAAACCTGCAGAACCAAAACAGGCTGCCACCACAATCAACAACACTCTCTCTACTGAGGAAAAAGCAGGCGGAGTGATGACGCCTGAAATACTCTGGAAATTCAGGAGGCTAGGAACTTTTGCACTATCACCCGATGGTTCCCAGGTATTGTACACAGTAACTGATATTGATGTTCCTACAGAAGCAAGAATAACAAATATCTACAAAATCCCCTCTGCCGGAGGTGATCCTGTTCAACTTACAACCGAAGGAGGAAACTCTCCCCAATGGTTCAGTGAAGGAAAAAAAATTGCCTATGTCAACAAGGGGAAACTTATTGTTATGAATCCTGATGGCAGCGGGCAGAAGACGATTACGGGTCTTGATGATTTCGAGATCTTCAGCATAGCTCCATCCTCTGACAAGATCTATTTTACCAGGAGAGTTAAGCTTGATCAGACTGCCAATGAAAAACATGAGCTCCCGAATGCAAAGGTCAGAATAATCAATGACCTCATGTACAGGCACTGGAACACATGGAGTGATTATTCATACAGTCACCTTTTTGTTGCAACTTTCAACGGCAGCGGGGTAACAGATGAAAAAGATATCCTGGAAGGCAAAAAATTCGAAACACCAAC
>CAZEYY010000002.1:3046-62476 GCA_964516485.1 uncultured Rikenellaceae bacterium | reverse complement strand
CTGATCTTGACAGACTTTTTATTTATGACATCAGCGAGGGAAAAAGACACTGGCTGACAAAGGGATGGGATTTCGATGTTGAAAATATTAAATGGCAGGACAAGGAGAACCTTCTGTTTACATGTTCATACCTCGGAACTGCACAGGTATTCAGGACTAACCTGGCATCCGGTGGTGTTGACAGGCTTACCGGAGGGGCACATAACATGGGACCGGTTCAGTATCAGTCCGGTATTCTGGTTTCAGGAATAGCTTCAATGTCAATGGCTAATGAGATATGTACAATTGATCCTGCTAACGGTTCAATAAAGCAAATAACTGCCCTCAATAAACATATTTATGAGGCCGTTAAAATGGGGCAGGTTGAGGAGAAACATGTAAAAACAAAGGACCGTAAGGATCTTCAGATGTGGGTAATTTACCCCCCCGATTTTAATGCTTCAAAAAAATATCCTGCCCTGCTTTTCTGCAAGGGAGGCCCTCAGGGTCCGCTCGACCAGTCCTGGTCGTACCGCTGGAATTATCAGTTGATGGCTGCAAAAGGATATATAGTCATCGCACCTAACCGTCGGGGCAATTCCGGATTCGGACAGGCATGGAAAGAACAGATATCAGGAGATTACGGAGGCTTAAACATACAGGATTACCTCGATGCCACCGATGCGATGGCCTCAGAACCTTATGTTGACAAAAACAGGATCGGAGCTGTGGGTGCTAGTTATGGCGGATATTCGGTCTTTTACCTGGCCGGCATGCATGGCGGCAGGTTCAGTGCATTTATATCACATTGCGGGATGTTCGACTTTACCAGCTGGTACGGATCAACTGAAGAATTGTGGTTCCCCGACAAAGATATAGAAGGACCATACTGGAATACGCCTGAAAGCTATAAGAACTCTCCTCATCTGATGGTCGACAACTGGGACACTCCCATTCTTATTATAACAGGTGCAAATGATTTCAGGATACCTTATACCCAGAGCCTTGAAGCATTTCAGGCAGCACAGCTTAAGGGAGTTCCAAGCAGGCTGCTTTTCTTTGAAGACGAATATCACTTTGTAACAAAACCACAGAATGCAATAATCTGGCAAAGGGAATTCTTCGCATGGCTGGACCAGTATCTGAAGTAAATTTACCGGGAGTATGTAAGGCTTATCAAAACAGAGCTTTACATACTTACTGTTTCAGGACTTTCCGTTTTCATAAGTTCAAGAACCCTGTTAAGCTTTTCCGGCATAGGCAGTTCACCGTCTATCCAGTGTATTTTTGTACCCTTCTTTTCCATTCCCCGGAACCAGGTCATCTGTCGTTTTGCAAACTGATGTATAGAAATTTCAAGGTCCCTCGCCATTTCCTCATAGCTCAGACTGCCTGTGAGGTATAAAGTAACATACTTATACTCAAGTCCATAGTAGATAAGCGCCTCAGGAGTCATTCCGGTTGTAAGCAGCCTGTCAACTTCCTCTATCAAACCTGATTCCAGCCTTGCTTTAAGTCTGGCTGAAATCTTCTGCCTCCTTACTTCCCTGTCAAGTGAAACGCCAATAACAAGGGAATTCAACTTGGGCATTACGTTTTTGTTTGCTTTCCTGCTTCGCGAAAAATGTTCAATTTCAATAGCCCTGATTGCCCTCTTTTTTGTATCAATATCTGTCACATTGTGAAGATCCTTCATGGACGACAATATACCTATCAGTTCATCCATCGGTTTCTTCTCCAGCTTCTCCCGCAAACCTGAATCGGGAGGCACTTCAGTCATCTTATATGCTTTGATTATGCTGTCGGCATACATTCCGGAACCGCCGCAGACAACAGGAAAGACTTTTCTTTCTTTCAGTGATCGGTATACTTTGAAGAAATCGCGCTGATACTCGAATACATTATACTTATAACCGGGATCGACAATATCAATCATGTGACAGGCAATCCTTGACCCGTCAATGTAATAATCATCATAATCTTTTCCCGTACCAATATCCATGCCACGGTACACCTGCCGTGAATCAGCGCTAATGATCTCTCCGTTTAGTCTGTGAGCCAGGGCAACGGCCAGTGATGTTTTACCTGAAGCAGTGGGACCAGTTACAAGAATAAGATCAAAACCTTCAAAAGTTTCCTTATTCAAACTGCTGATCTTTTGTATTCAAAGCAATTTACATTAAAATTATTTAATTTTGACGCGCAATTAAAATTATAATTTATGAATTACCGTTTTCTTTTTGCCAGCATAAAGAACATACTAACTACTCCCAGAAACTACTGGAATACAACTCTTTCTGAGCCAGCTTCAACAAAGCTGATAAGAAACAGCCTGTTATTTCCTCTTGTTCTGCTGGTGACTCTGGCCGGCATTACCGGCTCTGCTGTATTTGTAAATACTGAGATGCCACTTCTTTATTCTGTATTCCATGGTGTTAAAACCTTCATCCTGCTTATTGCAGTAATATATTCCACTTCATTTATACTGAAGGAGATAACCTATCCTCTTGATCTGGGAAGGGACTTCAGTACTGCCTTCAGGCTTGTGACCTTCTCAATGGTCCCTTTTCTTCTCTGCAGTATTGTCAGCTCAGCATTTGAATCATTGCTTTTCCTGAACATTCTTGGCCTCTATGGCTTGTATGTTTTCTGGTCAGGCGCCAATGCCATTCTGAATCCTCCCCAGCATAAAAGAATGCCATTGCTGATTGCAGCAACAATTGTGATGACAGGTTTTTATCTTGCACTCGATTTCTTTTTCACAATGCTTACCGACAGGGTATTTTATGCATTCTTTGATTGATTTACAGGATGAAAGGCAGCTCAGCAGACATAGTAATAAAAAATAAGAAAGCCTCTCACGATTTTGAGTTTATCGAGAAGTTCATTGCAGGCATCCAGCTATATGGTACTGAAATAAAATCAATAAGGCTCGGAAAAGCTACAATAGCAGATACCTATTGCATCTTTTCTGAAGGTGAACTATACCTTCGCGGAATGCATATATCGGAATACTGGTGGGGTAACCTGAACAATCATGATCCTATACGCGACAGAAAGCTGTTACTTACCGGCAGAGAGCTGAGAAAGCTTGAAAGGAAAGTAAAGGAAACCGGCCTCACAATAGTTGCAATAAAGGTTTTCATAAACGGGAAAGGCCTTGCAAAGGCTGAAATCGCTCTTGCAAAAGGCAAAAAGGAATATGACAAGCGTGAAACGCTGAAACGAAAAGATGCGTCCAGGGAAATGGACCGCATGCGCAAATCGAAATGATCAGAAGTTGGGACTGAGCAGGTATCTCGAGTAAAACTTCACTATCGCGTCAACAGCTTCATCGGATGTATCAACAAGGCTGAAAAGCTTCAGGTCATCCGGTGAGATGTTCTCTTCCTGTTCAAGCATTACTTCCTCTATCCATTCAAGAAGCCCTTTCCAGTATTTCTTTCCTACAAGAATAATAGGGAATTTACCAATTTTTCTTGTCTGAATCAGGGTAATGGCTTCAAAAAGCTCATCAAAAGTTCCGAAACCACCCGGAAGCACAATAAAACCCTGTGCATACTTCATGAACATTACCTTCCTTACAAAGAAATGATCAAAAGTTATAAGCTTGTCAGCATCAATATAGGTATTGGGATGCTGCTCAAAAGGCAGGTCTATGTTAATTCCAACCGACTTTCCGTTGCCCCTTGACGCTCCTTTGTTTGCAGCCTCCATGATGCCCGGACCTCCGCCAGTGATCACTCCATACCCCTTCTGAGTCAGTTTATAGGCTATGTCTTCAGCCATTTTATAATACTTGTCATTATAGTGAGTCCTTGCTGAACCGAAAATTGACACACAAGGACCTATCCTTGCCAGCTTTTCAAAACCTTCAACGAGTTCTGAAATAATCTTGAAAACCCTCCATGAGTCAGTTGTGTGAATCTCATTCCAGGTCTTCATCTCAAATGCATCCTTTATAAGATCAGATGGTTTCTCCATACTATTATTTTTTGAAGCAGCTAATTTAAAAAAATTCTTATGCCTTTAATTCTTCCTTAAGGAATTTCCCTGTGTAACTTTCCTTATTCCTTATCAATTGTTCAGGTGTGCCGGAAAACAGGATCTTACCCCCTGATTTTCCGCCTTCCTTCCCGAGATCAATAATATAATCCGACATTTTAATAACATCGAGATTATGTTCAATAACAACTACCGTATTCCCACGGTCAGCCAGCTTATTAAGAACCTCAAGCAGCACTCTGACATCCTCAAAATGCAGTCCTGTCGTCGGTTCATCAAGTATATAAAGTGTCTTACCAGTGTCTTTCCGTGCAAGCTCTGTAGCCAGCTTTACTCTCTGAGCCTCTCCGCCCGACAGAGTGGTTGATTGCTGTCCAAGCCTTATATAACCAAGGCCAACATCCTGTAAAGTCTTTATCTTATGATAGATAGAAGGCACATTGGCAAAGAATTCAACAGCATTGTTAATTGTCATTTCAAGTACATCGCTTATTGACTTGCCTTTATACTTGACTTCAAGAGTTTCCCTGTTGTATCGTTTACCATTGCACTCAGTACAGTGAACATAAACATCAGGAAGGAAATTCATCTCAATAGTTTTCACGCCGGCTCCCTCACAGCCTTCACATCTACCTCCCTTTATGTTGAAAGAAAAGCGTCCTGCACCAAAGCCCCTTATTTTGGCCTCTGTTGTCTGTTCAAAAAGCTTTCTGATATCTGTAAATACTCCGGTATATGTTGCAGGATTCGAGCGTGGTGTTTTTCCGATAGGAGCCTGGCTTACTTCAATCACCTTGTCAAGATGTTCAAGCCCCTGTATCTCCCTGTGCGGAAGCGGGGCCTTGCCTGCATTGTGATATTTTCTGGCAAGGGCAGGGTGAAGCGTCTGATTTATCAGAGTCGACTTACCGCTTCCGGAAACACCTGTAACACAAACAAATAAACCAAGAGGCAAAACCATGTCGACATTCTTAAGGTTATTGCCACTGGCTCCATTCAATATCAGGAATTTCCCATTTCCTTCCCTCCTCTTCTTTGGGATAATGAATTTTCTTTCATGATTAAGGTAACTTGCTGTAAGTGAATCTTTCTTCATAATAGCATCCGGAGTCCCGCTTGCGACAACAAGTCCTCCGTGCACCCCTGCTCCGGGTCCCATATCTATTACGTGATCAGCCGAAAGAATCATATCCTTGTCGTGTTCAACAACTATAACCGAGTTGCCGGCATCCCTGAGCTGCTTAAGTGCAGTTATCAGCCTCCTGTTGTCACGCTGGTGCAAACCTATGCTTGGTTCATCAAGTATGTAAAGAACGTTTACAAGCTTTGAACCGATCTGTGTGGCCAGGCGTATCCTCTGGCTTTCGCCTCCTGAAAGAGTCCTTGCCCCCCTGTTCAGCGACAGGTATTCAAGCCCGACATCAAGAAGGAATCCCAGCCTTGCCCTTATCTCTTTAAGTATCTCTGCAGCAATCACTTTCTGCTTACCGGTCATCCTGTCTTCAATCCCTTCGAGGAATACTGACAGTTCCCTGATATCCATAGCCGACAGCTCACCTATATTCCTGTCTGCTATCCTGAAATAGAGCGCTTCCTTCTTAAGTCTTGTACCATTACATTCCGGACATACATTGTACTGGACATACTGTTCTTTTATTTTTGAAACCGGCTGAGTTCCGTTAACTGTTTCAGTATTGCCAATGAAGTTCACGACACCCTCGAAAGTAAGAAAATAGTTTGAAGTCATTCCGAGAGGTGTGTTTGAAAGTTTAAGAACCTCATCTGAGCCATACAGAACCTTATTCAGGGCTTCTTCAGGAATATCCCTGATTGGTGTATCTATAGTAAATCCGTTTTTCTCTGCTATAGCTTCTATCTGCCAGAATATCCATATATTACGGTATTTACCAAGAGGTTCAATACCACCTTTCCTGATACTCAGATTCCTGTCTGGAATCATCTTTTCAACGTCAATTGTGGAAACCTCACCAAGGCCTCCGCAATGAGGGCAGGCTCCCTGAGGTGAGTTAAATGAAAAAGTATGGGGAGCCGGTTCATTATACGAGATGCCTGTAACAGGGCACATCAGTGAACGGCTGAAATAACGTGGCTCATTCCCGTCCGCATCAAGAACCATCATTACCCCGTCACCCATATCAAGTGACATTATTATCGAATCATGCAGCCTCTTGTCTGTTGTTTCACCAACCTTGAATTTATCTATAACAAGTTCAATGAAATGTGTTTTATAGCGGTCGAGTTTCATTCCGGGGCTTAGTTCCCGTATCTCGCCGTTAATCCGCACATGAAGAAATCCCTTCCTCCTCAACTGCTCGAACAATTCCTTGTAGTGACCTTTTCTTCCCTTAATAACAGGTGCAAGGAAATATACCTTGAGTCCCCTGAATTTTGTATTGACAAGCTCGAGTATCTGTTCGTCAGTGTAACGAACCATCTTTTCACCCGATGCCCAGGAATATGCTTCGCCGGCTCTTGCATACAGAAGACGCAGAAAATCATAGATCTCTGTTATGGTGCCTACTGTTGAACGGGGATTTTTATTTGTTGTCTTCTGCTCTATTGAAATAACCGGGCTCAGTCCTGTGATTTTATCAACATCGGGCCGTTCCATGCCGCCAAGAAACTGTCTGGCGTATGCAGATAATGTCTCCATATACCTGCGCTGACCCTCAGCGTAAATAGTATCAAATGCCAGTGATGATTTGCCGCTTCCGCTCAGTCCTGTTATCACTACAAGCTGATTCCTCGGAATAGTTACATCAATATTCTGCAGGTTATGCACCCTGGCGCCAAGCACCTTAATCTCTTCACTCATTGCACTTGTTCCCCTTGCTTCAATTGGAATCAACTTCGGTTTTTTCGACAGTCCTCATTCCTTCGGATGGGATCTTGATTGTATAAACCTTATTGGGTCCGGGAGTCAGATAAGGCTTCCTGAGCCATGGATTAAGGTATTTCAGCATTTTGTAGTTGGTGCCGAAATGATCGGCAAACTTTGAAAAATCACTTATTGAAGTATCCACCCTGACTTCATAATATTTCAGTTCAGGATAAAGATCCCCTGGTTCAATATCAAAGCCATAAGCTTTGGGATCTGAAATTATAAGTTTGTATGCTATTGCCCTGAAAATATACCTTGCAGTTTCTTCAGCAAGAAGAAGGTCATAGTAGTTCTTCTGATTCTGAATCCCGATCTGTTCGTCCATTCTTCTCCTGCCTCCGTTATATGAGGCTGCAGCCAGGGTCCAGCTGCCATATTTCTCATAGGACTTCCTGAAAAAATCACAGGCAAATTTTGTTGATTTTTCAACATGATAACGTTCATCCACAACAGTATTTACCTCCATTCCCTGTTCCTTGCCTGTCTCTGCCATAATCTGCCAGAAGCCAGTGGCTCCCACAGGAGAAACCATATTGCTGTAGTCACTCTCAGCAGCAGCAAGGTATTTGAAATCTTCAGGAATATTGTTTTCCTTCAAAATCTTTTCGATCACTGGCAGATATCTTCCTGCCCGTTTAATTATAAGAATTGTTGAAGAATGCCTGTATGCGCTTATCAGAATTTCCCTTTCAAGACTCTCCCTTGTATCGAAGTTTTCAAGAGGCACCTTTTCTCCGGCAAAGTACAGTTCATCCGGTAAAGTGAATGTCTGAATACTGTAGAGCGAATCAGGAACCTGATTTGTCCTGTTTTCCCTGATATCCCTGAATCCAAAAGTCAGCATCAATGCCAAAACAGATACAGCTGCCATTATCGCCACCGTGATTACCGTCCGCCTCTTTTTATCCATCTTCCTTAAGCCGCTAAATGAAATAATCTGCAAAGGTAGCAATAAAAAAATCGTCTGCCAGGTATCACATTCTAAAAATGAATGAATATCACTAATGAATGCAGGAAATGAACAATTAAATGATCGCAGAAGTAAATGAAGAGCCGGAATGAGGATCAGAACCTGTAGGAAAGTCCTGAAAAGATTCCAAGTGAGTATGGGTGAAATACTGAAGTACCTCCCGAGTTTACAGGGTTAAGATAATACCTTAAGGTAGGTTCCACATTTAAAGAAAAGGTCTTCGAGAGATTATACTCCATACCCATTCCAAGTGAACTGCTCAGGTAAACCGTATTCAGGCCCTGTGTTGTACCTATATCGTATTTATTGCCTGAGGCCATTGCATAGACTGAATTATTCACAAGGAAATTATACGACATACCCCCTATCAGGTTCAGCCCTATTTTCCTGTCAATAACCTTATATCGCATAATGACAGGCAGTTCCAGAAAACTCATGTCCTGATAGACATTACTGCTGATATAATTAAGATCAGCCTTAACAGGATCGAAAACATCGCTTGTATAATCTGTCTGCACCCTCCCGGGCAGAGTGGATGAATTAAGGTAAAGGTCGGAGTTATTTGCATATACGGTTCCGCTTGCAGTAACGATCTCGAAATTATGATCGCTTTTTGCGCTGGCATAGGGCTGGAAACCGCTGTAAGCATTCACATCTTCAAGTTTCTGACCCATTGATGAATAGAAGATACCTGACTGTATTGTAAACCTTCCTGAAATCTTATAAGCAAGTCCAAGACCGCCGGAATAGGAAACCTTCGATTTATCGGAGCTGATAATATCCCTGGCAAACTGGTTGCCTGAAGAAGTGAACTGGGAATAGAAGGTTGGAGATGCAAGAGCAGATACCGACCATCTTTCGTTATCCACAGTTTGGGAACTGGCCTGAATTATGTCATATACCAAGGGCTGAAATGAAGGAATTGCAACCTTTGGATACTTGATAATGAATGGATCCTGAATCCCCGGTAACAGATTATAATCAGCAGTAATAAACTCAGTTACATTCTTGCCTGCTTCATTGGCGTCAATTTCAGGTATTGCAGCCTCACGCATAATGACCTGATCAGGTACAGATTCAGCCTTATTTTCCGGAGGTAGTTCTGAAATAGCAGGTGGCTTCACCACATCAAACGGCTCATTAACAAGCATATAACCATCCTGCTGATATAAAGCAATGGTATCTGAGAACTGGTTCTTTGTCACTTCACTGCCCCATCTGTAAGCAGCATAACTGGTTACAGCCATAAGAACGGCAGCAGCGGCCACCTTCATAAACGGAAGGAACCTGGTACCAGTACTGATTGAAGGTTTTATCCCCTCCCAGGCATCAGCAGGCGGAAGAACCTCATAATCCCTGAGTCCGTTCCTGAAAATCAGATCAATATTTCCTATTTGATCAGCCATTTGCAACTTTCTTCCTTATACCTGTATATGAACCCACACGTCTCTGTAAAATCAATCTGGCTCTTGAGAGGTTTGACTTGGAAGTTCCCTCAGATATATTTACCATTTTGGAAATTTCCTTATGAGAAAAACCTTCCAGGGCATACAGGTTAAAAACCATCCTGTATTTTGGCGGCAGTTCCCTGATTATTTCAAGCAGGTCTGCTGCCTCTAATCCTGTGTAATATTCACCGTCCGGTTCTGCTTCTGTTTCAGCTATCTGATCAATATCCTCAACTTTATAAAGGTTATTTCTGCTGCGGTATTTTTCCAGAGCGGTGTTTACAACTATTCTTCTCATCCAGCCTTCAAAAGAACCTTCAAACTTGTAACTATGCAGGTTTTCAAAAATCTTAATAAAACCTTCCTGCAATATATCCTTTGCCTCATCATCATTGCCGGAATACTGGAGACACACTGCATATAACCTTGCAGAATGCTTCCTGTACAGGAGTTCCTGATCCCTCCTGCTTCCCTTAAGACAACCTTTTATAATTTCTTCTATTCCAGCCAATGTGTCTGACTTTGAACAGATAAAATTATAAAATAATTATCTCAAAAACCAGAATTTCCTAAAAGATTGATGATTTTAACAATAAAAAGGTTGCGTCACTTTTCAGAGATGAATTACCTCATCATAGGCTGCAGCTGCAGCCTCCATTATAGCCTCCGACATTGTCGGATGCGGATGAACAGCCTTAATTATTTCATGTGCAGTGGTTTCAAGCTTACGTGCCAGCACAAGTTCTGCAATCATCTCGGTAACATTTGCTCCAATCATGTGAGCGCCAAGCAGTTCTCCATATTCAGCATCAAATACAAGCTTGATAAATCCATCCTTGCTTCCTGATGCGCTTGCCTTACCTGATGCTGTATAGGGGAATTTGCCAACCTTCACTTTATAACCTTTTTCCCTGGCTGCAGCTTCTGTTAATCCTACCGAAGCAATTTCCGGACTTGTATATGTACAACCCGGTATGTTGCCATAATCAAGTGGCTCAGGATTCAGTCCTGCTATTTTTTCAACACATATAATTCCTTCAGCTGAAGCTACATGCGCCAGTGCTGGTCCGTGAACAATATCACCTATTGCAAAAACTCCCTTAATATTAGTGGCATAATAATCGTCAACAACAACCTTTGATTTTTCTGTCTTCACACCCGCTTTTTCAAGCCCAATATTATCGATATTAGTCGTTACCCCTACAGCGGAAAGAACAACATCAGCTTCAATAACTTCCTGTCCTTTCGGTGTTTTAATAAACACTTTGCATTTTTCACCCTTTGTATCAACAGACTCAACAGATGAATCAGTCATCACTTTCATCTTCATCTTTTTAAATGATCGTTCAAGCTGTTTCGAGACTTCTTCATCTTCATTCGGAACTATCCTGGGAAGAAACTCGACCAGGGTAACCTGACTGCCTATTGTCTGATAGAAGTTAGCAAACTCGCTGCCTATAGCTCCTGATCCGACAACAACTATTGTTGCAGGTTGTTCCTTAAGTGTCATTGCCTCACGGTAACCAATAATCTTCTTCCCGTCCTGCTTCAGGTTCGGAAGTTCTTTTGACCTGGCACCGGTAGCAATAATTATATTTTTGGCTGTATAGGTTTTTTTTGCACCAGCTTCTTCCTCAACTTCCACCGATCCTGCCGATACAAGTCGTCCGTATCCCTTTATGTGGGTAATATTGTTTTTCCTGAAAAGGAACTGGATTCCCTTGCTCATACCTTCAGCCACGCTCCGGCTCCTTGAAATAATCGCACTGAAATCAGGCTTAACATCTCCGTTAATTGTAATTCCATACTCGGAAGCATGAGTCATGTATTCAAATACCTGTGCACTTTTAAGAAGTGATTTTGTTGGTATACAGCCCCAGTTGAGGCAAATACCTCCGAGTTCGGCTTTTTCAACAACTGCCACTTTCATTTTTAGCTGAGATGCCCTTATTGCAGCAACATAACCGCCAGGTCCGCTTCCTACTATTATAAGATCAAAATCCATTGTTTTATGATTTATTACGTTTAGTTGTTAATTGTCTGATAAGTTTTGCAATCACCCAGAGGATTACAAGGGTAAAAATTATAGTAGCACCCACGGGGATACCTGCAAAGAATGATATTGTATAACCTGCGGCGGTGCCAATGAAGCCTGCAACTATTGACCAAAGTACAATCCTGAAATATACTCTTGTGAAGATCATTGCGATGTTGGGAGGAATAGTAAGCAGCGACAGGACAAGCACTACACCCGCCATACGGATATTCAATACTATTGTAAGCGCCATAAGCGATATTGTGGTGTACTTGATTACATCCACATAAGATGAGTAAGTGCGGGCATACGATTCATCAAAGGAGATGTAAAGTATTGTCCTGTAGAATATTGAAAAATACAGAATCAGCACTATCGAAAGGATCCCGAGTGCAATAATATCTGCATTTGTAACAGTAAGTATGCTTCCGAACAGGTAGCTCATAAGGTTTGGACTGTAACCCGGTGTCAGGTAAATAAATATAATCCCGATAGCCATTCCGAAAGCCCACAGGATACCAATAGCAGAATCCTCCCTTATCCTCTGCCGGACTGACAGATACTCAACCCCGAGTGCCGACAGTATACCAAAAACAGCAGCTCCTATAACAGGATTTATTCCTGCGAAATAACCTATGCCTATTCCTCCGAATGATGCATGTGTTATTCCTCCGCTCAGGAAAACAAGGCGTCTTGAAACTATATACGTGCCTGCAAGACCTGCAGTAATGCTTGCAAAGAGCGCCCCCAACAGCCCCTTTATTACAAAATCATATTGAAATATACTTTGTTCCACTAGCGGTGAGTTTTTAATACTGTGTGAGGCACTTCGCCGTGAGTTATCAGCTGTATGGGACAACCATAAGACATCAGGTCATCGTTTGTTATTTCATGCGAAGGGTGATAATGCAGCTTTTTGTTTACACAGGCATACGATTTGATATGCTGCGAGATAGTCCCCACATCATGTGAAACCATCAGAATTGCTATCCTTGTATTGAGCTCTTTAAGTTTCTCGTAGAAATCGTTTTCAAAGGATGAATCAACAAAATTACCCGGCTCATCAAGTAGAAGCAGGCGGGGATTTCCTATTAACGCCCTGCCAAGAAAAACCCTTTGCAGCTGTCCTCCGGAAAGTTCATTCAGCGATGCCCCGGAAAAGTCGCTTAAGCCCAATTCCTCAATAACAGCCGATGCTTTCATTTTGTCCTCATGTGACATTCTTGATACTATGCCCTTCCTTATCATCAGCCCTGAGAGAACAATGTCCTTAACAGTAACCGGATAGTTAAGGTCACCGGTCGATATCTGAGGAAGATACCCTATGCTGTTTGGTTTCAGCAGTTCATCATTGAATGAGATTGTGCCGGCAGATGGCTTAAGCAATCCCAGGATAACCCTGAGCAGTGTTGTTTTTCCTCCTCCGTTGGGACCAATTACACCAATGAAGTCATTTTCCTGCACATAAAAACTTACATCCTCAAGCACAGGATTGCCTCCATAAGAAGCTGAAACAGAATTCATTTCAAACAGTCGTGCCATTCCTTAAATTAATTTTCGCCTGAAACAAGGCTTTGATGAACAGCATTGATAATATCAGTTACGGAATGCTCCCAGTCCTCCGAAAGCGGATCAATAATCCTTATTACTGCTCCAGTTTCGGAAGCTATTGCCTGTGCATTCCTTGTATCATACTCCTTCTGAACGAAAATAGTTCTTATGTTGTCCTTCCTTGACCTGTCAATAAGATATTTCATTCTTGACGGAGGAGGTTCCTTACCCTCGTATTCAACTGAAATCTCTTCCAGCCCGTAATCTCTTGCAAGGTACCCAAGGTTTGGATGATAAATCATTATGGCTTTCGGGCCGGCACCGGCAAAATAATTTTCAGCAGTATTACCGACAGATTTAATAATCGAATCAAGAGTCAGGTAGTTCTTCTCAAATTGCTCCTTCAAGTCCGGCCTCAGCTCAGTGAGAAAATCTTTCAGCGAACTGGCCATTATCCCGGCGCAGGAAGGTGAAACCCAGTAATGCGGATCAGCACTTTCAGTGTGCCCTTCTTCATGATGATGTTCCGATTCAAGCGGTTCTATTTTCTCACCAAGCGACAGTTTCTTCATATTCCTGTTCACTTCATAAAAACGGTCAAGCCACGTCATTTCAAAACCCAGGTAACCATTTGAAACATAAGCCACCGACTTCTGAAGTTTCGTAATCTGCTCGGGATATGGTTCGTAAATATGAGGATTTGCACCAGCTGGAACCATAATATTCACTTCAAATGCATCTCCGGCTATCTTATCAATGAAATATTTGAAAGGAGGTATGCTTACAGTAATTACAGGCTTTTCATCTGCCCTCTTTTGATTTCCGCACGAAACAAGTGACAGAACAGTAAAAAGAATAAAAAGTTTTCTGACCATCAGGATAAGATATCATTGAAGCTACAAATTTAACAGATAAGATAACATTAAGTTTAGTGTTGCAAATAAAATAATATAAGCTATTTTTGATATGAATTTAGTAACTCCTTCCACCGGCTGATGAAGAATAAAGGTGAACTACTTGCTTCTGTTTTACTGGATTTTAAAGAGTGCTACTTCTTTCTTCATAACACCAAGGAGTTCAATACTGTCGAAAAAATCATGACTGAGGGCTTCGTGTTCGAAAGCCAGCTGTCGCACTCCACCGACAGGGTAAATCCCAATGAGCCTATTGAAATAACATACTTCCTGATCCAGAGAAAGGATTATGGAACCTATACAATGATCATTGCAATCCCGAAACTGATATATGAGATATACAGCGCTGTATCAAATGAATACGAGATACAGATTGAAGATGTCATGACTATAAATGACCCGATAACAAGTGATAATGATGAGCTTGTTTATACGGTTTCTCCAAAGCATATCCTTGGATATTTCAACCAGAAGACAAATGAATTTTACAAGAATAAAAACTGGGATCCCTTTTTCAATAATTGCCGTTTCAGACCTCCTGCCGGAAGAATTGAAAGACCGGGTAAAAACACTGTATAACAACTGACTAACCCCTCAAACATATAAAAAAATATGAAAATAGTAACAAAATTGCTGTGCCTGGCAATCCTTGAACTGCTTCTGGCAATGCAGCTCCCTGCACAGCTGAAATACCGTGATTTTAAAACCTTGTCGGCAGATATCCAAAGCCTTGCATCCAGGTATCAGTCGCTATGCACGTATAAATCTCTTGCCAAAACTCATGACGGCAAGGATATCTGGGTACTTACAATCGGAACAGGCGACAAGGAGCAAAAACCAGGAGTCGCTGTATTCGGAACTGTTGAAGGAAACTATATTGCAGGAAGGGAAATGGCTCTGGGCTTTGCAGAAAACATACTCACGGATTCTGAATCAGCAGATGTGAAAAACCTTCTTGAAAACCTCACTTTCTATGTTTTCCCTGATATTGCACCCGATGCTGCCGAACAATATTTTGCTCAGCTGAAATATGAAAGAAAGGTGAATTCAGGCAGCACCGACGATGACAGGGATTTTCAGACTGATGAAGATCCTTACGAAGACCTTAATAATGATGGACTTATAACCCTTATTCGCATACTGGATCCGACAGGAACCTACATAGAAAGCTCTGATGATAAACGCATTATGACAGTTGCTGATATCTCAAAGGGTCAGACGGGAGCTTACCTTGTTTTTTCAGAAGGTATTGACAATGACAAGGATGGAAAATTTAATGAGGATGGTCCTGGTGGTGTAAATGCGAACAGGAATTTTACATATAACTTCGAGGAATATGGTCTTAATACAGGATATCATGCTATGTCGGAGCCTGAGACAAAGGCTGTTGCCGATTTCCTCTTCGATCATTTCAATATCTACATGACAATTGCATTTGGCCCTCAGGATAACCTTGGCCAGCCCATGAAAGAATCAGAGAGGCAAAATGATCCTGTTCTGGCCGATCCATTTGAAGCCGGAAGGGGATTCATGGGAGGCTCAGGACGCGGATTCTCAAGGGAGCCTGCTGACAGAAGACTGACAAGTATTACAAAAAAAGATGCTGTTATAAACAAGCTTGCATCTGACAAGTATCACGAAATCACAGGCGCCAAAGGCAGCCCTCAGCCATCTCAGGCACCTGGGAACTTTATGGAATGGGCATATTTCCATTATGGAAGATACAGTTTCAGCACACCGGGATGGTGGATTGCAGCTGATAAAGGGAAAAGTGCCGAAGCATCTTTCCTTGCCTTTGCCGGGAAAAAACAGCTTCCTGATGTTTTCATTCCATGGACAGAGATCAAACATCCTGATTTCCCCGGGAAAAAAGCTGAAGTAGGCGGCATCAGACCCTTTGTAATGTATACTCCTCCGGCTGATACTCTGAAAGATGTCGTGCTGGCAAACTACAAATTCATTAAAGCGCTTGCAGACATGCATCCTGAACTTGAATTCCTTGACATGAAAACTGAAAATGCCGGAGAAAACATATTCAGGGTGACATTAAAAGTGCATAACAAAGGTGTTTTTGCCACCATGGCTGAAACCGGACTCACAAACCAGTGGACAAGACTGATGAAAATTACTGCCGAGCCGGGTAAAGGTCAGACAATAATAAGCGGTCAGAAGATTCAGAGGATGCAGCGGCTTGACGGAGGTGCTGCGGCAGAGTTCAGCTGGCTTGTTTCAGGGAAAGGTACACTTGCCATAACCGCAGGAGCCGTAAATACCGGAATTATCAGGACAAACATTGACGTTAAATAATTAATCTTCTAAGAAATACCCGAATGAAAAATTATTTTTCCAAAACAATATTTCTTCTTCTGTTGCTTGCTGTCCCGGTATATTCCTGGTCGCAGACAGATAAGTTTTTCTACAAAGCTGCAGGATCACCTGTCAATCCGAAGGTAAAGGCATCCTGGAACAAGTACTACACAAACCAGGGCGTTACCGACCTGTGTACACAATTGTCAAAGGCTTATCCCGACCTTGTATCACTTGAAGTAATAGGTAAATCCTATCAGGGACGCGATATCGTTCTTCTTACAATAAGCGACAAAAAAGCAAAAGATCCTTCCGGCAAACCCGGATACTGGATTGACGGAAATATCCATTCCGTTGAGCTGCAGGGTACAGAAATGGCGCTTTACACTGCCTGGTATCTGTGCGAGATGTACGCTGATAATGAATTCATCAAAAAACTCCTTGCCGAAAAGACCTTTTATATTGCACCCACAATCAATCCTGATGGCCGTGAGTTTTTCACTTCACAGACAGTACCTCCAAGATCCGGTCTGGCCCCAAGAGACAATGACAGGGATGGATTGTTAGATGAAGACGGCTTTGATGATCTGAACGGAGACGGGGAGATAAGCATTATGCGTATCAAAAACCCGTCAGGAACGATGAGGACTGATCCCTCCGATCCGAGAAAAATGATAAGGGTAAAACCCGGAGAAACAGGCGAATATGACTACCTTGGAATAGAAGGAATTGACAACGACGGTGATGGGCTTATAAATGAAGATACTCCGGGCGGGTATGACGGAAACCGCGACTGGGGATTTAACTGGGAGCCAAATTATGTTCAGAACGGAGCTGATAAATACCCTTTCACCTTTCCAGAAAATCAGGCTGTAAGGGACTTCATTGCCAGACATCCCAACATTTCAGGATCACAGTCATTCCATAACACCGGAGGAATGATACTGAGAGGACCTTCAATAAAAGGAGGCGGTGCCGAAGTCTACAGCAGGCAGGATGATGAAGTCATCAATTCAATAGGAGAAATTGGTGAAAAGATAATTCCCGGCTACAGGTTACTTACAATCTGGAAGGACATGTACACAGTGTGGGGCGGAGAGCTCGACTGGATGCATGGAAACGGCATCTTTGTATTCTCAAATGAATTATGGAATCCTTACCTCATGTTTTACGATACTGCCAATACCGATCAGTACGACTTTGACAGGCTTCTGCTATTTGACGATGCCTTTGTACCGTGGCAGAAAGTAAATCACCCTCAGTACGGAGAGATTGAAATAGGCGGTTTTAAAAAGAACTTCGGAAGGCTTCATCCTGGTTTTATGCTCGAAACCGATGCTCACAGAAATGCAGCATTCTGTATCTATAACGCAAATCAGCTTCCTGTTCTTGAAATAAAAAATATAAGTATAAAAAACATTGATGGCGGATTGAAGGAAGTATCAGCAACAGTTGCCAATACAAGGGCAATTCCCACACATTCGGCTTCCAACATGAAGTTCAGAATCGACCATCCGGTATATGTATCGCTTGAAGGAGGCTCTGTAATAGCAGCTATGATAGTGAACGACAAGCTACTGAATAATACCACTGAGCAGAAAAAGAATCCAAAACGACTCGAAATAAAGAATATCGCCGGTAATTCACAGGTTGACCTGAGATGGATAGTAAAAGGAGGCAGTGAATTTACCGTGAAGGTTGAAAGCGAAAAAGGTGGTAATACAAGTGCAAAGGCAAAATAGAAAAGGGGCCGTTGATGGCCCCTTACATCTCAGGAATGAAAACTTAACTAATTGGTCTGAAGCGATATCTTGAAGTATCCTGTAGCTTTTGACGCGGAAATCTGATATTTCCATTCACCTGCTTTGTCCTGATTTTCAGTGTCGGTAATCGAGAATGACTTTCTCCAGTTCAGGCTGCCTGACTCATCAATCAGAATTTCAGAATATGTCTTTCCGTTGGGCATTGTGATCTTTATCCTGATCTCGCCATCCTTGCAGTCGCCGTTAACTGACATTACAACTGACTTTGCTGTTTTCTCAACATCAAAACCGTACTCCTTCGAGAAGCTTCCCTCTTTTATATTCTTTGAGAATTCCCACCTTGTCATCTGGGCATTGTCGCCATAGGTGAAAGTATGAAAATTTCCGGGACCGGTTGAAGACCACACCATAGGCTGCTCGAACCTGAATGACCTGTCTCCCCTTCTTCCGATTACCCTCATGACATCTCCGTCATCACCGCCTTCAAACTCCTCGGTCAAAACTTCAATGTCCATATCCTTCATCGATTTTTCAAGTTCCTTCTGTGCTTCTTTCTGAGCCTGCTGAGCTTCCTTCAGAGCATCCTCCTGGGCTTTATACTGCTCTGACATTGTCTTTTTCTGCTGCTCAATTTCCATCTGGATCTTTTTCTCCTTCTCCTTATCCGATTCGCTCTTCTGGGCATTAACCTGCTGCATAAACAAAGGTAAAACAAGAAGAAGAACTGCTATTAAAACTGAATTTGACTTTTTCATGGCTGCTGCATTTAATTTTATAGTGTAAAGATAAGGCCACTGAAAATCATGCAGTGTTAATACCGGGTTAACACAGGGTTAATGTCTTAGGCCCGGGTAACGAATATTAAATAAATGAATAATTTTGAAGAAGATAAACTTCAATGATGAGAAAGAGGAACAGTGTCCTGATACTGGGAATAGCTTCAATCATAATACTTGCTTCAGTTCAGGTTATTATTGTAGGCGGCATCTGGAATCAGAAGAATGAAATGTTCGGATTAAGATACACAATGAGATCCCAGGAAGCCCTCTACTTTATAAACAGACGACTTGGCTCAGATGGTTTCGATACAGTAAGGTATGTTCTAAGCAAGTATTCTGAACAGGCAGCCAGAGAACTATCTGATGCACAGGACTCAGCTGCTCTTTATAATAAGAAACAGGAGATACTGAAATATTTCACAATCGCCCTTGACAAGGAACAGGATCTTTCGGCAATGCTTGCAGCTTATTTTGAAAGAAGAGGGTGGGAAAAAAACTTTGTCCATTCAATAGTAATTAATGATCTTGAATTTATTGCCTCAGACACAATTCCTGTAGTCCACAGGAGAACAGGACCTGCTATTTCCGGAAAAGAGACAAAAGTCAAAGCAGGCCAGGACGAGGAGAACGGCTCGAAGATCCTTGTTGTGCCAAAGGTCATGGAAGATAATAATTACCGCCTGATGTTTGATTATTACATTGATTTTTCCGACAAACAGCAGTATATACTCCGCGAGTCTGCAGCAACCTTGCTGCTGAGTATCTTCAGCATTATAGTGGTTGTTACAATATTCATAATAACATACAGGAACCTGATGGAGGAAAAAAGGCTTTCAAACCTTAAAACCGACTTCATAAACAACATGACCCACGAGCTGAAAACACCTCTGTCGACAATAACTGTAGCCGGCAAAACACTTGAAATGCCACTTATCAGAAGCAACGATGAAAAGATAGTTGAAACAGCCAGGCTAATAGGAAAACAAAGCGTCCATCTCAACCAGCTCATAAACATGATACTCGAAATAAGCATGTGGGAAAGAACACAGTTTGAGCTCGAAAAGAAAAATATTGATATTGAGGAGCTTATGGATGACATTGTCGAAAGCTTCAGGACAGGAGGCGGTAATAATGCACAAATTATAAAGAAATATGACCTGAAGGGAATTAAAGCCGAGCTCGATGTGGTCTATTTTACAACAATGCTGAATAACCTGCTTTCAAATGCTGTAAAATACTCCGATAAGCAGCCGGTGATAGAAGTTGAAGGCTTCAGATCGGAGGAAGGTATATTCATTAAGGTCACTGACAATGGTATTGGTATTAATAAAAATGACCAGAAGCATATCTTTGACAAGTTTTACAGGGCACACACGGGCAATATTCACAAATTCAAAGGTTTGGGACTAGGCCTTTACTATGTTAAGAAGATAGCCGAGGCACACGGTGGAGATGTCAGTGTAAACAGCAAACCGGGAAAAGGAAGTACATTTACAATAAACATACCTTATTAATTTATACAAGATGAAAGTTCTTTTGGCTGAAGATGACAGGGATTTTGGAACCATCCTTGCCCAGTATGTCTCAATTAACGGCTTTGTTGTCAAACATGCACACGATGGCAAAGAAGCCTGGGAAATGTTCCAGGCCGATAAACCCGATATCTGCGTTCTTGATGTGATGATGCCCGAAATGGATGGGTTCACGCTTGCAGAAAAAATAAAGGAAAAGGATATTGATATCCCGATAATCTTTCTTACTGCCAGGAGCCTTAAGGAAGATATAGTGCGTGGTTTGAAAATAGGAGCTGACGATTACATAACAAAACCATTTGATCCTGAAATACTTATCCTCAGGCTTAATAATATCCTTAAAAGGGCTTATTCATCATCAAACGATGAATACACAGTATCAGGGACTGTTCTCAAATTCAACACCCTGGAACTTGTATGTGGTGATACGAAAGAGAAGCTCACTCTAAAAGAAGCCCAGCTTCTCAAATATTTCATGATAAATAAGAATAAAATACTTGCAAGAGAGGATATTCTTACTGAAATTTGGGGAGAAGATGACTATTTTCTGGGAAGAAGCATGGATGTTTTCATCAGCAGGCTCAGGAAATATGTCCAGAATGACAGAAACATTGATATCAGGACTTTCAGGGGAACATTATTTATCCTGGAGGTGCTGAACGAACAATGATGAGAAGGCAGCGGGATCAGGGCTCTGTTAATTAATTAACAGCACACTAACAATTAAACCCGATACCATGCATCGCAGAGAATTCATCAGGCAGGGCGCCATTGCCACTGTTTCCGGTCCTGCAATAATCAACGGACTGTATATGAACAAGCTGTTCGAAAGCTCAACAGGGATTCCCGTTCAAATCGATATTCCAAGCCCGTATCTTGATAAGCTTATTGTAAAACCTGTAATGACTGCCATGTACCATACAGCAGTGTGGGAAGGGCCATGCAGATGGAAAGGGGAATCAAAGGATTCGGAACTAGAAGCTGCTTCAAAACAATTCGAATCATTCAGAAAAAGCATAAACGGAGGCACCTTCGATATGTCAATTGCTACCCTGCTTGAGCCGGGAATGATCAGTTTTACACAGGATTTCAGGATTACAGAGGATGAGTTCCGGAAAATTGATGAGGATGCCAGAAAAGCCGATGTCATCTTCCTTAATCCTTACGGTTGCTCAATATCTGATTACCAGGTTGCAGTGCGGTACAATAAGCCGGTTATCCTCAGCTGGGGTCCAAACTGCCGTACCGTTGATGTTGCAGCTTACTGCAGAAGTCACGGGCTTGAATGCTACATCCCCGACGAGGTGGAAAACCTGAACCAGATACTGACACTTCTCAAGGCACGGAAGAACTTTTCAAAAACACGGGTTCTTTTTCCTACCGACTGGAAATGGCCGTCGGTGTGCAGTGTTGCCGGAATCAACGATCCTCTTAAGCTGAAGGAACTGTTTGGGATTGAGCTGCATGTTATTTCATATGATGAAATGTCGAAGGAAATGGAAAGGGTAAGAAGCGACAATGCCGCCAGAAAGGATGCAGCGGGTATGGCTGATACAGTTTATGAGGGAGCAAGCCGGTCATTCATAAACAGAAAGTACGTGGCAAACAGCATGGAGTTTTACCTGACTGTTGTGAACCTTATGAAGAGGCACAGCTGCAATGCTTTTACAATAGAATGCTTTGAATTTTGCACCAGCAGGCTTCCCGAGAAGTGGAATATTACTCCCTGCCTTATACATACAATGCTGAAGGATATGGGAATACCCTCAGCCTGTGAAGGGGATCTCGGAGGACTGCTACCAATGCATTTACTCATGCTGTTGTCGAACAAATCACCTCATTTCGGGAACATGTTCTATTATCCTGAAATGGGAAAGGGTACAATGGCTGTCAATCACAGTGTTCCGGGCATTAAGATGAATGGTTTTGACAAACCCGGACTACCCTATCAGCTTTCACATTTTGTCGACTCGGGCTGGGGAACAAAGGTCATTGTCGATTTCATGAAAAATGACACAAAGGACATTACTGTTGCAAGAATGAATCCTCATGGTAAAGGGATCCTTGTTCTCAAAGGAGTTCTTACCGGTTCAAAGGGATGGGATGACGAGACAATAGGATGCCACGACATAGCCTACATGGTTGGCAGAGATAGCGGGACAGCAAGAGAGTTTGTCAGAAAACAGTCAGATTATGGCAATCATCTGCCATGGGTTTACGGTGATTATTCCGAACAGCTGGTAAAGCTGTGCAGAATGCTTAATATTGAGGTTGAGGTAATCAGCTGAAAAAAGTCAAAAAAAAGTCCCGATAGCTATCAGGACTTTTTGTTCTTTGTGGTTAAAAAGAGCTTACTTGCTTTCCAGAATCTCTTTAACCTTGTTATACAGGTCTTCTCCCCTGAGATTCTTTCCTATAATAGTTCCTGTTTCGTCAAGCAGAAAATTTGAAGGAATTGAACTTACTGCATAAGTTTTTGCAGCTGAATTGCTCCAGTATTGAAGGTCCGATACATGAGTCCATGTCAGTTTGTCGTCTTCAATAGCCTTAAGCCAGTCTTCCTTTTTCTGGTCAAGTGACACACCGAATACATCAAATCCTTTCTTATTGAATTCCGCATAGACTTTTACGACATTCGGATTCTCCCTTCTGCAGGGACCGCACCATGCGGCCCAGAAGTCAATCAGAAGTAGTTTTGAACCGACTTTTGAATACAGGGAAACAGGGTTACCGTTAACATCGTTCATTGTGAAATCAGGAGCCTTCTGTCCTGTTGCCACGGTCTTCATATTGATCACCCTTTCCTTAAGGGCCTTCATCTGCGGAAGAGCTGCAATAGCAGTATCAAGATTGTTTATCATACCTTCAATTTCTTCAGCTTCCATATCGTAGCTGATACTTGAAAGGATTGAAGGAGTAACATAAGAGGCAGGATGATCAGAAATAAAATTCTTCTGGTTCTTAAGCATCTCATTCTGAACTGAATCAGCTTTCTTTTCAATTACCGAAAGTAATGCTGAATTTCCATCCTTTGAAGCCTGCTGGTATTCAGCTATTATGCCTGAGTAGATGTCTGTCAGCGATTTATTTGCATCAATCAGAGTCCTGTACTCATCCTGGGCTGATGATCCGCTTATCTCAGCTTTGAACAGGGAATCAAGTGTTCCTTCTATTTTAATAACTGAATTCTCAAGATAGAACGAAGTCCTTTTCCTGGTATCGCCTGCAACAAGCTGAACAAGCTGAGGATAATCAACCGCCCCGCCATTGAATGTAAAGCTTCCATTTTTTGAAACTGCAGAGTCGATATTGACAAGTTTACCAGCTTCACGTTTCTGGAGATAGAATGTGATACTGTCTGATCCATCTATTTTTCCCTTGACGAGGTAATGATTTTCTGAAGAGCATGAAGCCAGAAGTAAAAGTACTGAGAACAGATAAGCAATTTTTTTCATTTTATTTATCTTTGAATGTATAACCGGTTATGGTTTAAAAAGTTCGTGCAAATATAAGGAAAAATCAACATCCTCTTCCGCTGCAGTATTTATCTATCAGTATTTTGGCAGCTTTATACGAGGTTATTGAACCTTCAAAGAGTTTCTTCTCAACTTCTGCCTTAAGAATTCTGATTTCTGAGTCGTTGTAGAAGTTGCCTGTAAGGTACTCTGAGATTGTATCATGCATCCTCAGAACAGACTGTTGTTTCCTGAGATCACTGAAGAAACCTGATTCTTTCGTGAAGTTGTAATATTCTGTTATTGAACCCCATAGCTCTTTGATACCCTCATTCATACGTGCTGAGCATGTCTGCACCCGGGGTTTCCAGCCTGAGGGGTTGCGGGGAAACAGGTGGAGTGCGTTTTCATACAGGGCTCTGGCAGTGAGAGCATTCATTTTGTTCTGGCCATCGGCTTTTGTAATTGCTATTATATCAGCCATTTCCATTATGCCTCTTTTTATTCCCTGCAGCTCATCTCCGGCACCGGCAAGCATTAGCAGGAGAAACACATCAACCATTGAATGCACGCTTGTTTCAGACTGCCCTACCCCGACTGTTTCAACAAGTATTGTATCGAAGCCTGCTGCTTCACAAAGTATAATTGTTTCACGCGTTTTTCTGGCTACTCCGCCAAGTGTTCCCGCTGAAGGAGAAGGTCGTATATAGGCATCGGGATGTACACTGAGCTGCTCCATTCTTGTCTTGTCGCCAAGTATGCTTCCTTTTGTCTTAGAACTGCTTGGATCGATGGCGAGAACGGCAGGCTTGCGTCCCTGTTGTATCAGATAAAGACCGAAGCTTTCAATAAAAGTACTTTTCCCTGCTCCGGGAACTCCGGTTATTCCTATCCTGAGAGAGTTTGAGCTGTACTGAAGGCACCTTTCAATAATAAGCTGGGCTTCTTCATTGTGTTTTGGCAGGGAACTCTCGATAAGGGTTATTGCCTGGCTGAGCACTGTCCGGTTTCCTGTCAGAATGCCGTCAACAAAATCCTCAACCTTGTATTTTCTTTTACTTCTGAGAGCCGCTTTTTTCAGAAGATCCGGATTTATGCTTGGAGGCTGGCTGATTCCCTGCTGCACATTTAATGCGCTTTTATTTTCCTTTTCCATATTTCAGCCCCTAAATTACAAAAAAAGGGTGTAAGACAGCATGTCCACACCCTTAGTGTTTGCTTATTAAGTCTTTACTTTGCTGCTGAAGGCTGTTCAACTTCAGCATTTATCATAAGTACTATTTCGGAATTTTTCGGATCGTTTGTATAAACATAGATTGCCTTCGTAACCTTACCATTATATCCACCGGAGCTGAAAGTAGCTTTGATTGAGCTTGACTCGCCCGGCTTTATGCCTACTCCCTGGTTACCCTGCTGTACTGCTGTACAGCCGCAGGTTGAACGGATATGCCTGATTACCAGATCGCGTTTCCCTTCATTTTTGAATTTGAATTCTACTTCATTCTGGGTTGATCCTTTTATTTTACCAAGATCGTAAGTATTTGATGAAATCCTGAATACGGGGGCATTAAGCATGTCTTCCTTTGAAAGACCTGAAAAATCCTCCACAAGATTAGCTGAGATATAATAATATACATTCTCCTGAGCCACATCATTAACCTTCATCCTGATCATATCGCTTACGTTTCCCCATCCGGCATTTTTAGTGGCATCATAGCTTCCCTCAACAAGTCCTTTCTGACCAGGCTTCAGAACCTCAGGGGTTATCCTGAGTGAAAGGTGGGCAGGAAGATTAAGGAATTCAACCTTTGCATCCTTGTCAGAGGTATTTACTATCTGCATAACCCGTATTTTCTTTTCTGTCTTCTTGATATTGGTGAAAGCCATGTGATTGCTTTCAAACCTCACACCTGCAACCGGGAAGGTAAATAATTCCTCAACAGTTTTCTCACGTGGAATTACCTCTCCCTTTATAGTCAGGACAACAACAGAATTCTGTGAATTGCTGTAAACAGAAAGAGTCTTGTTAAACGGACCCGGCCTGTCTTTAGGATCATAAATGGCTGTTATTTTTCCCTGTCCGCCTGCAGGTATAGGCGACCGTGTCCATTCAGGTGTGGTACAACCGCATGAAGCAACAATATTCTGTATAACAAGAGGATCAGTCCCGGTATTTTTCACAACGAAATCATAAGTCTGCCTTCCTGCTTCTTCCTTGAATTTACCAAAATCATGTTCTGTTTCAAGCAGCTGCATCTTCGACTGAGCCTGCTGTGCATTCAGTGACATAACAAAGGCCACACTGGCAAGCAATAAAACTATTCTTTTCATATTCATGTTATTTAAACGCTTTATGAAGATTTGCAAAATTACTAATTTTTAAAGTCCGCTATTCCCTAATAACAAAATCTTTGAAGGATTAGTTGCATCACAAGGTGCAAAAACCAGACCGAAAAATATTTATTCTTCTTAAAACAATAAAAAATCAAACTTTGAACGTTTTATAATGTTTAAAGTAAGATTATCATTAGTTTTGCCTTCCGGACTTATCGTTTGGAATAGTATTTGTTGCAAATAATGATCCGGAAACATCAGGAATTTAAGATGGCTTTTTTAAGAAAACTAATATTTTCCACTATCGCCATCCTTCTGTATATCAATGCAGAAGGACAGTTCTACAACGGCCATCAGATGACCTTCGGCAAAAACAAGGTTCAATACTTCGATTATTACTGGCAGTACTACCGCTTCGATGATTTTGATTGCTACTTCAACGAGTATGGTCGCGATATAGCTCAGTTCACTGCAAACTATGCAATGAAAAAGCTAGGGGAGATAGAAGATTACTTCGACTATACTCTGGAGAAAAGGATGATCTTCATTATTTACAACAAAAGCGCCGAATACAAGCAATCAAATATCGGCCTTGTCACATTTGATGAAGATTCGTATAACATAGGCGGATTCAGCAGGATAATAAAGAACAAAGTCATGCTCTATTATGAGGGTGACCATATAGCATTCCAGAACCAGATAGCTGCTTCAATTGCGGAAGTTGTTATAAACGAAATGCTTTACAATGCCGAGACACGTGACAGGGTGTCAAGTTCCCAGACAATAAATATGCCTGACTGGTATATAAAAGGCCTGATAAAATATTCCTCCCACAGGTGGGACTATGAGGCTGAAAACAGGGTTAAGGATGGTCTGAAATCCGGCAAGTACCGCAATATAAACAACCTTGAATATGAGGACGCTGTTGATGCCGGCCAGTCATTCTGGAGATTCATCGGCAAGGAATATGGCGATGCAATTATCCCGAATATCCTGTACCTGACAAAAATATACAAGAATATAGACGATGGTTTTCAATATGTTATAGGCAAGGATCTCAAAGAACTGCTGAAGGACTGGAAAGAATTCTACAGGGAACTTTACGCTGAAGACAAAGCCCTTCCGGGAGATGATGGAAAAACCATCAGGAAATCACGAAAGGATCAGATCATCCAGCAGGTAAAGGTCAGTCCCGGAGGAGATTATATAGCATACGTAACAAACGACTGGGGACGAAAACGGATCTGGCTTTACAATAATGCTACCGGGAAACAGAAAATAATATTCAGAAAGGAACCAAAATTTGAACAGTTCACCGATGCTACTTATCCGGTTATTGCATGGCACCCCAATGGCAGAATATTGACCTTTGTGAATGAAGAAAAGGCAGACCTTAAAATGTACTTTTACCGCCTTAATGAAAAAACAACAGAAACAAGGAACCTTCTTTACTTTGACAAAATCCTTGATTTCTCCTATTCTCCCGAGGGTTCAAGGCTGGTTCTTTCAGCCGTTAAGGACGGTATAACAGACATTTATATCCATACAATTTCATCCGGCACAAATGAACAGATAACAAGAGACGTGCCTGATGACCTTAATCCATCATTTTTAAAAGACTCTCCCGGCGAAATCATATTTTCATCGAACAGGCTTTCTGATACGCTTGTAAATGATGCAAGTCCCTTTGAAAAACCAGGAAGTGTATATGATCTATTCACATATAACCTTAACAAAAGAAACAATGTTCTTACAAGGCTGCCTGAAGACAGGTTTACTGACAGGTTTCAGGCAATCCCTTTTTCAAAAAACAAACTGACATACATTGGCGATCAGAACGGAGTGTTCAACAGGTATGTCGGCACCTTCGACAGTACAATAAGCTATATCGACACGATATCGCATTACAGGTATTTCATAAAGTCTTATCCTGTAACTAATTATGACAGGAACATACTAAACCAGTCAGTAGCAAACGGACCGGGTACTTTCAGCGAGGTCCTCTTCAGTAAGAGGAAATTCAACCTGCGGAAAGGAGAATTCGGAGACCAGTCCAGAATACCTGAAAGTGAAATACTTACAACCGAATACAGGAAAGACAGGACAAAGATGCTTCACAAGGCTGACAGCATTGAACAACTGCGTCAGCGTCTGATAATCGAGGACAAAAAGAGACGGGATACACTTACAAAGCCCATCTATGAGTACTATGCTAAAAATGAACCGATAAACATATCGCACTATATTTTTGAGAAGGAAAAGGAGAATTATTATGAGCAGCTCTGGAGAAAGGATTATATGGATATTGATCTGGACACTGCAAAACTTGAATTCCCGCTGATAAGGATATATGAAACTTCTTTTTACAACAACTATATAGTAGGCCAGATCGATTTCAGCTTCCTCAATAACTCCTATCAGGTTTACAGCGGAGGCGCACCATATTATAATCCGGGATTCAATATACTTACAAGGTTCGGAACAGTAGACCTGTTCGAAAATTACAGGGTGACTGGAGGCTTCAGGCTCGCTGGCAATTTTGACAGCAATGAGTATCTTTTCAGCGTCGAGAACCTGAAAGGAGTCTTCGATAAGCAGCTTATCTACCACAGACAGGCTTTCTTCAGCTACAACGACACCTCTCTCTTCAAAACACATTCAAATAACCTGTACCTGACATTCTCCAAACCTATTACTCCTGTTCTTGCGCTTAAGGGAACCGTATCATACAGGTACGACAAACATGTATTCCTTGCAACAGATGTTGCCACGCTCACATACAAGACTATTTCACAACACTGGGCAAGCCTAAAGGGAGAAGCTATCTACGACAATACCCGAAAAAGGGCAATAAACATATATTACGGAGCAAGGGCAAAGATCTTCGGAGAATACTACAAGCAGCTTAACAGGGCTAAATCCGACATGTTTGTCGTTGGCGTCGACTTCAGAAAATATATAAAGATCCACAGGGAACTTATCTGGGCAAACAGGTTTGCAGCAAGTTCTTCATTCGGGCCCACAAAGCTTCTTTATTACCTTGGAGGAGTAGACAACTGGATGGGTTATCTTTTCAACAGCGCCCAGATGTTCGATCAGAGCACACCGGTAACTCCAAACCAGAATTACAGCTTTCAGGCTCTTGCAACAAACATGAGGGGCTTCTCACAGAATGTCCGCAATGGGAATAATTTTGCACTGATTAACAGTGAATTACGATGGCCGGTCATAAGGTACCTTGTAGGTCATCCGCTGAGGTCCAATTTCCTGAACAGTCTGCAGGTTGTGGGTTTCGGTGATGTCGGATCGGCATGGACAGGAGTCTCGCCATGGAAGAGTGACAATGGTTATGACAGGGAAGTAATCACAAACGGCCCGGTGCAGGTAACTCTCGATTCAAACCGTTCACCGATTGTTGCAGGATTCGGATTTGGAGCAAGGGCTCAGTTAATGGGTTATTTCGTCAGGGCTGACTGGGCATGGGGAGTTGAAAACGGATATGTGCTTCCAAAAATATTCTATCTCTCTTTCAGCCTCGACTTCTGAAATGTCCTCCATAAAAGAAATAATCATTAAACGATCTGAAGAGCTTCATGGTGAAGTAATTAAATTCAGAAGGGATCTTCATAAACAGCCTGAATTGTCATACAGGGAATTCCGGACAGCAGACTACATTCGTAACTGGCTCATAACACATAACATAAGCTTCAGAGATAACATTGCAGGCACAGGCATTATAGGTGTGATTCATGGCAGCGGCAAAGGATCAGGTGTAATTGCAGTAAGAGCCGAAATGGACGCCCTGCCTGTAACAGAGAAGAACAATACTGATTATTCCAGCCTTAATCCCGGGTTAATGCATGCCTGTGGTCATGATGCTCACATGGCAATATTAATGGGCAGTGCCATGCTTCTGAAATCTGTTTCTGAAGAATTTGGCGGTACCATCCTGCTGGTTTTTCAACCCGGAGAGGAGAAATCGCCCGGCGGTGCAAGAATGATGATTGAAGCCGGAGCCTTCAGCGAAATAAAGCCTGATATTATTATCGGCACACATAATCTGCCGGAACTTTCAGCCGGCAAGGCAGGTTTTATATCTGGCAGATACCTTGCATCCTGCGACGAAATATACTTAACTGTAAAAGGAACCGGCGGCCATGCGGCATTGCCAGGCCTAACAACCGATCAGATACTGATTGCATCAAAACTTGTAGTACGGCTGAAGGAAAAAGTAAGTGCGGCAGCAACTGAAAAAGATATCCCTACAGTCCTGGGTATTGGAAAGATATCCGGAGAAGGCGCCACTAATGTGATCCCTGAAAAAGTGGAGATTGCGGGCACCTTCAGGACCTTTGATGAGAAATGGAGAGCAGAGGCGCTTGAACTTGTAAGGAAAATATCGCTGGAAACTGCAAATGAATACGGTGTAGAGATCATTGTAAGGATTGCCGAGGGTTATCCTGCTCTCATAAACGATGAGGCTCTTACAGCAAAAGCTGCAAAGCTGTCGGGAGAATTGCTTGGAAAAGAGAATGTTGTATTTTATGAAACAAGACTGACCTCAGATGATTTTTCCTTCTATTCAGCCCTGGCTCCCTCATTGTACTACAGAACCGGCATGGGCAAACTGAAAGAAAACGGTGAAATCAGAAAATTGCATACTGCCGAGTTCGATATTGACGAAGATGGCCTTAGAACGGGAGTTGCAAATATGAGCTGGCTCATAATTAATTTCCTGACAAATTGATATATTTATCATTTATGTTTTTCTTATTCCAAAAAATAAGATAATTTTGGCCATTATTGTAATTAACAATTCAAAAAATAATAGAAATGGCTTACAAAATTAACGATGACTGTACTGCTTGCGGAACATGCATAGACGAATGTCCTGTTGAAGCAATATCTGAGGGTGATATCTATAAAATTGATCCGGACGTATGTACTGATTGCGGTGCATGTGCAGATGTATGTCCTGTTGAGGCTATTCATCCGGCATAGTTTTCCGCATAGAAGAGATTAAAGGGTGTTGCTCAGCAACGCCCTTTTTTATTTCGGGGAATATCTTGCTTTTTCCAGAATACCCTGGACATCAGTGTCTTTCATCAGCTCTGCAAGTGTAATCCCCTTATTCCTTGCCATATAAGCTTCTACAATCCTGAAACCAATCCAGGCAGCAGCCCTGCCGGGTGATTCATTCGTGAAAAAAGACGTAAATGGCGCTTCCCCTGTCAGCTTTCTGATAACCAGCTGGTCGGTCGAAAAAAGAAGGTCATGCTCAAGCAGGTACAGCCACATCTGATCCTCATTGTTCCTGCAGAATTTTATCTGGTCGCCGGTAAACCCGAAAAGCAACTCGTCAGGAGTCTCAGGCAACAAGCATTTCTGATAATACCTTAATTTGCCTTCATGTATCATTTCCGTAAGAACATTATCGTCCCTGTATCCTGCAGAGGCAAAATCCCACTCTGACGATCCCCATCCGTAAATGCAGTCGGGAACCAGATGAGCAGGTGTCATCCTGTCGGAGAGATATTTATAAATTCCAAGCCGCGGATAATAGTCACTCTCTGCTCCCAGATATCTGTCGAGACCTATGCCAAGTATTGAATCGCCTGTGATAATACTATTATTGAAACCTGAGATACAACTATATACAGCTGGTATTTTATTTTCAGGAAAATAATACCTGTAACATCTGAATGCCATTCCAAGCTTCTTTTCAGTATCGGACAGGTCAGGATACACCTTCATAACCGATGAGTAAACTTCAGTGTTCAGTTTGTCAGTGCCGAACCTGACAAGAAAATCGGTAAAAGAACTGTCATTTACATCCCCGGTATTGATTACATAACTGAACAGCTGAAGAAATCCGCCATATTTCTTTTTAAGTTCTTCCATAGTGGCAGGCAGGGCAGACGGATCGGTAGTGAACAAATCCACTTCAAGCCGTTTTATGCTGACTTCAGCTTCAATTCCTGAAATATCTGCATCATATTGCCCTGATTTGCAGGAATTAACAAAAATAATAATAAAAAGAAGCAAAACTGATCCTGAAATTTTTTTCCTCATTGCCTTATGTTTCCGGGTTTCAAAAATAAACACTTTTTGCTTAGAAATATTAAAATTATCACTGCCCTGTTTGTTCAACGTAAAAATGCTAATTTTACTTTCTGCAAGAGCTTAAATATTTTCTAAAACCATTCTGAAATGAGTTTTTTCAACCCCGGAACATTTAAATATTCAACAGCATGCCTGCTTGTTTTCCTGACAGTTTGCAGGCCTGACCTTGCAAAGGCACAGGAAAAAATAGGATTCGGAGTACATATTGACCCATTAATCGGCTGGTTCACTTCCGACATCAGGAATGTAACACCTGCAGGTGCCAGGGCAGGACTGAATTTCGGACTTACATTCAACAGATACTTCAGGGAAAACTACGCCTTCTCGGCTGGTATCAGCCTTATCACTGCAGGAGGAAACCTCAGATATAATGATACTACAATCCTGATTCTTAGCAAGCCAACTGAGATTATTCCTGGCAGCAAGGGTGTTGTTGTAAATTATAATATCAAATACCTCGCTGTTCCTTTCGGCCTGAAACTGCAATCGAATCAGATAGGATATGTCAGATTCTTCACTGATATTGGCATTGATCCGAAATTTGTTCTTGGAGGGAAAGCAGAGATACCCGCGATGAATATTTCAAAAGAGAATGCTGATTCAGAGTTCAAGAGATTCAACATAGGATACCATATAACAGGCGGAATAGAGTATTCCCTTGGGGGAACAACAGCTGTTGTTCTCGGATTGAATTTCGACAGCAACTTTATTGACATTACGGATCAGCCGCTTGACAAAATACTGCATAAAATGCTGGGATTCAGGCTAGGACTTAATTTTTAAGGGAAATTCATGAAAATAACAGTAGCACAGCTGAATTACCATATCGGGAATTTTGATTTAAATAAAAACCTGATTATAAATGCTGTAAGAAAAGCGCGCGGAGAAAAATCTGACCTTGTGATTTTTTCAGAACTATGCATCTGCGGCTACCCTCCCCTTGATCTTCTTGACCGGTATGATTTCATTGAAAAATGCAGTCAGTCAGTCAGGGAAATTGCTGATGAATGTATTGGTATAACTGCAATTGTAGGGGCACCTGTAATAAACCCGAATAAGGAAGGAAAGAAGCTTTTCAACTCTGCCATTGCAATTTCGGAAGGGAAGGTTGTTTTCTCCGCAAACAAAAGCCTGCTGCCAACTTATGACATATTTGACGAATACCGGTATTTCGAACCTGAAAGAAAATTTGGAATATTCAATCTGAATGGTTTAAGGATTGCTCTTACTGTCTGTGAGGACCTGTGGGACGAACAGCCCTTCGACAATAAATTTGAAAAGAGCCGTCTATACACAATTTCTCCGATGGAGGAACTGAAAGGGCAGAAACCGGACCTTATTGTAAATATTGCCGCTTCTCCTTTCTCCTATACAAAAACAGAGACAAAAGAAAATATTTTCAGAAACAAGGCCTTAAAATACAGGGTGCCTGTGATTTCAGTAAACCAGACAGGAGCAAATACCGAACTCATTTTTGATGGCGCTTCCGTAATTGTAAAACCTGACGGGGAGATCTTCAGAAAGCTGCCTTTCTTCGAAGAGGAAATTGTAACATTTGATACAAATAGCATACTCAGTCCGGCAGGCGGTGAAAAACATGAGAATCCCGATCCGGTTTCTCTTATTCATAAAGGACTTGTAACAGGAATAAGGGATTATTTCAGCAAATCAGGCCTGAAGAAGGCGATAGTAGGATTATCAGGAGGAATAGATTCAGCTGTTTGCCTCTGCCTGGCTGCAGAAGCCCTGGGAAATGAAAATGTACGCTCACTCCTCATGCCATCAAGGTACTCTTCAGAACATTCAGTGAAGGACGCTGTCGATCTGGCCGGAAGACTTAATACAAAATATGATATTATTAGTATAGAAAAGCCATTCAGGGCTTTTGAGGAAGATCTCGCACCTCTTTTCACAGGTAGAAATCCTGACGTCACCGAAGAGAACATACAGGCCAGGATCAGGGCTACCCTGCTTATGGCCGTATCTAACAAATTCGGATGCATACTGCTCAACACATCGAATAAAAGTGAGGCAGCTGTTGGCTACGGGACTCTTTATGGTGACATGGCAGGCGGACTGTCTGTAATTGGTGATGTCTATAAAACAGATGTCTACAAGCTGGCTGCCCATATTAACAGGTCGAGAGAGATTATTCCGGAAAACATAATCACAAAACAGCCGTCGGCCGAGCTGAGACCTGATCAGCTTGATTCCGACTCCTTACCTGAATATTCAATACTTGACGATATACTCTATCAGTACATTGAGTTGCAGAAACCACCTGCTCAGATAATTGAAGACGGAGCAGATGCTTCAACGGTAAACAGGGTGATCCGTCTGATCAATTTCAATGAATACAAGAGATACCAGGCTCCACCGGTACTGAGAATCTCTTCAAAATCCTTCGGCGCAGGCAGGAGGATGCCCCTTGTTGCAAGGTACTGAACTACAAATCCTGCATATTAAATGGTATTGCTTATTATCACATTGATAATTATTTATACCTTTGATATGTTTTATAACATATTTTCCCATGCAGTATCAGGACAGCTATATTGAGTTTTGCCTTGAGAATCCCGATTCAGTTTTCAGAACTTTACAAAACAGGGAAAAAGAGGCTGTTGCAAAGCATTTTGTCACCTGCTTTGCAAAAAAAGGTGAATTCATCTTCAGCGAAGGTGAAAAATCCAGGGGCCTTGTCTGCCTTGTCAAAGGGAAATACAAGGTTTACCGTGTGGGCGTTGGTGGCCGGGAACAGATACTCAGGTTCGTGAAGCCTTCAGAGATTATCGGCTGCAGGAGTCTTTTCCAGTCTGTAAACTGGACAAATTCAGCTGTTGCAACAGAAGATTGTGTTTTTTGCCAGACTGACAGGAACAGCATAACAACTCTGCTGAAGCATAACAATGATTTTGCCTTCAGGATGATGAAACAGATGGCTGATGAGATTGCCTTTTACCAGGAAAGGATCATTTCACTGACACAGAAACATGTGAGGGGAAGGGTTGTTGAGACGCTCCTCATGCTGGCCGGGATTTATGGCTTCGAAGCCGACGGAAAAACAATAAATGCAATCCTGTCAAGGGACGATCTGGCTCATCATTCAAACATGACAACCTCAAACGCCATAAGGACACTCTCAAACCTTTCTGCTGAAGGAAAAATAGAACTGAGACAAAAGAAAATAAAGCTTATTGACATAACTGCCCTTGAACAGATCAGCAAATCAGGATAAACGAAAATATAATTACTCTCTGAAAAAGACTCTTTTTACTCTTGAAGGTATTGAAGTCAGTATCTCATAAGGTATTGTTTCACAGATCTCAGCTATCTCACTTATTGAAATATTCTCTCCAAATATTTCTGCTTCATCACCTTCTGCCGCATCAGTGCCGGTGATATCTGCCATACACATATCCATACATACACGGCCAACAAGAGGGACCCTCCTTCCCTTTATGAACACAAATCCCCTGCCCTCGCCCATTTTTCTCCTCAATCCGTCAGCATAGCCAACCGGCAATATTGCAATAATACGCTCTTTTTCAGACACGTCTGCGCAGCCATATCCGACAGGATCACCCCCGTTAACCTTCTTTACCTGTGATATTCTCGTAATGAACCTTCCGGCAGGCTTAAATGCCGCTCCCCCGAAGGATCCTGCACCGTAGATGCCGATTCCGGGACGGACCATATCAAACTGGTACTGTGGCATTCTTATAATGCCCGATGAATTAAGTATGTGCTTCAGAAAAGGATAACCTGTTGCCTCTCTGATCCTTGCTGTTGCATTTATGAAAACTTCAACCTGCTTCCTGCTGAAAGAATCAAGGCTTTCATCGTCACTACCGGCCAGATGTGAGAAAACAGATACAATACGCAGGCAGTCATTCTTCCTGACAAATTCAAGCATCCTCTCAAGTTCATCAGGCAGGAAACCAAGGCGATGCATTCCTGTATCTATCTTAATATGAACAGGGTAGCCCTGCAAACCATTCCTGACAACAACTCTGGCGAATGACTCAAGAATTGAAAAACTGTATATTTCAGGTTCAAGAGAATATTTTATCATCAGATCGGAAGAAGAAGGATCTGGATTCATTACCATAACAGGCAGGGAGACGCCTGCATTTCTCAGCTCCACTCCTTCGTCAGCATAGGCAACAGTGAGATAGCTTACCCTGTTGTATTCAAGGAAGGAAGCAATCTCAGAGGATCCTGCACCGTATGCAAAGGCCTTTACCATTGCCATTATCCTTGTTTCAGGTTTCAGGTAACTCCTGAACAGGTTCAGGTTATGTGCTATCGCATTAAGGTTTATCTCGAGCTGGGTCTGATGCACCTGCTGTTCAAGAACCCTTCCGATCTTCTCAAACTCAAAGATCCTTGAACCCTTTATCAGGATTATCTCATTATTGAAATCATTGGAAATCAGACTTCTCAGAAAATCATCAGTTGAAAAATAAAAGCGGTCATCAGCGCTGAAAAGTCCGCGCATTGAAGAAAGCAGCGGTCCTATACCTATGAACCGTTTAATACCTGAGCGACTTACAAGTGTTGCAACTTCCCCGTAAAGATCCTCCACATCCCTTCCTGCCTGGACAAAATCAGACAATATCAGTGTTGTATTTTTCCCGTTCTGGGCCATCAGATAATCAATAGCCATTCCAAGTGAACCGGGATCGGAATTATAGTAATCCTCAATAAGCTGACAGTTGTTTATTCCTGCCTTAATTTCCATCCTCATAGGAACAGGAAGAAGCTTCAGCAGACCTTCTGAGATCAGTTTTGCATCAAAACCAAGATAAAGGCATACTGATATGGCAGTAACAGCATTTTCAACTGAAGCCCTGTCATTAAAGGGAACCCGGAACATGAAACTGTTTCCTTTATATTCAATTGTCATAGCCGTACCACCCTCATCATGAACGGTTTTACTGATGAAGACTGCGGCATTTCTGTTGTTCATCGACCACGATACAAGCACCCTGGAACTGAGTACAGGATCATTTAAAATCAGCTCATCAATTATCCTGTAATCCTTGCCATATATTATTGCTTTCGCATTAGTGAACAGTTTCAGTTTTTCAGAAGCCTTTTCTTTGTCATCCCTGAAGTTTTCCCTGTGAGCATCACCGATATTAGTTATAACACCTATTTCAGGATCAATTATTTTCTGAAGCTTTTCCATCTCCCCGGGATGAGATATACCGGCTTCAAAGATACCCATGCGGTATTTTTCTTCCAGTTTCCAAACTGAGAGAGGTACGCCTATCTGTGAATTATAGCTTTTGGGGCTTCGTATTACCGGAAGTATAGAGCCGAGCAGATCAGCCAGCCACTCCTTGACAATTGTTTTTCCTGCACTGCCTGTAATTGCAATAACAGGTGAGGTAAATAACCTTCTTTTCCAGGCAGCCAGCCTGTGAAGGGCATCAACTGAACCGGCTGACAGTATGAATGCTGCGCTGTCGAATCTGCCATGGTTTTCAGGAAGATTCTCAACTATGAATACCCTGATACCCCTCTGGTAGAGGTTATCCAGGAATCTGTGCCCGTCATGATTATGTCCCCTGATTGCGACAAAGGCCACCTCTTCGGTAAAGCTTATCTGCCTGCTGTCGGTAACTATCTCATTTACAATAATATCACCAGGACCAAATAAAGCTCCACCGGTTATATCTGCTATTTCTGCCGAGCGGAGTTTCACTTTTGCTTTTTTGATGCTTCAAGATAACAACTGCGGCAAAGCGGCTCATACAGGTTTTTCTCACCTAGCAGCACCACCTGTGATTCATCTGTTTTGCGGAATGAATACTGGGCCAGGTTACCGCATCGCATGCATATTGCGTGAACCTTTGTAACAAACTCGGCAATTGCCATTATTCCCGGCATAGGTCCGAAGGGATTTCCCATGAAGTCCATATCGAGGCCGGCAACTATGACCCTTGTGCCTGCATCTGCCAACTGACTGCATACTTCAATTATGGATGCATCGAAAAACTGAGCCTCATCAATTGCAACCACATCTGCATCACCGGCAAGAAGCAAGATTGATGATGCATGTTCAACAGGGGTTGAAACTATCGATCTTTCATCATGCGAAACAACTTTTGTCTCGGAATACCTTTTATCGATAGCCGGCTTGAATATTACCACCTTCAGCCCGGCATACTGAGCCCTGCGCAGCCTTCGTATGAGTTCCTCCGTTTTGCCCGAGAACATGCTGCCGGTGATTACCTCAACAGATCCCCTTCTGCTTCCTGTTGCCGTTGAATTTTCAAGAAATTCCATTGTGCTGTCAATTGTTTATTATCCCCCTTAAATCTTCATAATTAAAATATGCCTGCAAGTGGAATAATATTAATTTTGCAAAATAAGGAAAATGCTTTGTTATATTTACAACTGTTTGTATGGATTTCAATGCCACAATCGATTTAATTATAAAAGATCTCAATGAAGCCTCAGGAATAATTGATGATCTTAAAAATTACAAGGGTGTTCCCGTACTCCAGGTTGAGCTTGCAAAGGCAAAATGCAAAAGCGCTGCGGATGTAATTTCACTTCTGAAGACTAACAGCCACCAGGTAAATCCTGTTATCCCTCAACCTCAACCTCAACCTGAACCTCAACCTCAACCTCAACCTCAACCTCAACCTCAACCTGAACCTGTTAAGACAGAGAAAAAAACATCAGCCAGGCAGACAAAGAGCAAGCCGGTTCCTGAACAAAATGAATTAAAACAGGAGAAAGAGACCTCTGAAAATATTATTGTAAGCCAGCACACTGATTCACATATAATAGCCGACAAATTTATAAATATCCCGGCGAGCCTTAATGAACAGCTGGGAGGGAGAAATGCTGAAGAGGATGTTACTGAAATTATTAAATCGAAGCCTATCAGCAGTTTAAGAGAGGCTATTGGCATAAATGACCGTTTCCTGTTTCAAAGAGAAATATTCAATGGCGACAATAAGGCTTATGATCAGGTTATTTCCAGGATGGAGGCTGCAGAATCAGTGGAAGATGCAAAAGCAGTGCTGATCAGCTTTACCGGAACCAATGCGGAGAATGAAGCTGTTAAGCAGCTTATGGACCTGGTGAAACGCAAACTCAGCCTTAATGAGTAAGCTGATCCTTGTGCCAACTCCTGTGGGTAACCTGAAGGATATCACATTAAGGGCCCTCGAAGTTCTTGAAAGTGCCGATCTGATACTGGCAGAAGACACGCGGCAGTCCTCCAAGCTCCTGCATCATTTCAGTATTAAGACTCCTTTACAGTCGCACCACATGTTCAATGAACATAAAAGTGCTGAAGCTGTATGCAATAAAATACTTGAAGGCACAACAGTTGCCCTTATTTCAGATGCCGGTACTCCGGGAATTTCAGACCCTGGATTCCTTCTTGTGAGAACCTGTATTGAAAAAGGCATTGAAATTGAAACCCTTCCGGGAGCAACAGCTCTTATACCTGCTCTTGTTAATTCCGGTTTACCCTGTGAAAGATTCTGTTTTGAGGGATTTCTACCGCAGAAAAAGGGAAGAAATAAGAAACTGTCTGCCCTGACGGAAGAACAAAGGACTATGATTTTTTACGAATCCCCTTACAGGTTGCTGAAAGCGCTTGGTGAGATGTCGGAACATTTCGGCAGCGACAGGCAGGCATCGGTTTCAAGGGAGCTAAGCAAGATATATGAAGAAACAAAAAGAGGGACACTTGCGGAACTTGAACAATACTACAATGAGCATCCTCCAAAAGGTGAATTTGTAATTGTTGTCGCAGGTAAAAAAGAGTGACCCTGTCTGAGCAACTTATCCACCAACCCCATGAAAAAGCTGCTTATCATCTTTCTTATACTACTGTCTTTCAACGAAATAATTCAGTCACAAATACTGAAAGGCAGAATCAGTAATCAGTCAGGAACACCAGTACCATATTCAACAGTCTATATTCAGGAGATCAGACAGGGTACAACTGCAAATGCCAGGGGTGATTATGAAATCAGGCTGAAACCCGGCAAATACACTGTAATATACCAGAGCCTCGGCTATGAACAGGTCTTTGTTTCTGTAAGCCTGAGTGACAAAACAATCACCAGAGATGTTGTGCTGCCGGTACAGTATTACCAGATACCTGAAGTAAGGATCTCTGCCACCGGAGAAGATCCGGCATATATAATAATGCGCAAGGTAATAGGTATGGCGCCTTACTATCAGAATAACATAGGTTATTATAAAGCAGAGGTTTATCTGAAGGGAAATGTAATTTTCAAAAAGATCCCCAAACTGCTCCAGAAATCAATGAAGATGTCGAGTGACGGCGGTTCAGGCAGTGTTGGTGCAGGAGGAAAGCCGGAACCGGAAGAGAGGCAGATAAGGGAAGGTGATGCATTCATGATGGAATCGATTAATGAAATTGAGTTTACCGCTCCTGACAGCTACAGACAGAAAATGATCTCATATAATTCCACCTTCCCTGAAGGCAGCGGAGACTTATCGCCCATGGATTACATTGAGGCAAGCTTCTACCAGCCTGTACTCGCCGATATGGCTATCTCCCCGCTTTCGCCCCAGGCATTTTCCCATTATAAATTCAGATACCAGGGCGCTACCCTTCAGGGTAACTATTCAGTGAATAAAATTGAAGTGATCCCGAAAAGAAAAAGCCAGCAGCTCTTTGAAGGAACAATTTATATTATTGAAGACCTGTGGTGCCTGCACAGTGTTGACCTGAAAAATGAAAACAGAATAGGAGAAATAAAGATACAGCAGCTTTATATTCCGGTTCAGGATGACATCTGGATGCCAGTGAGCCACAAATTTGAGGTGAATGCAAGCATATTCGGTTTAAAAGCCGATGCAGGTTACGGAGGATCAATAAAATACACAATTGTAAAGCCGAATCTGGCGCTTAAGAAACCCGCAACTATCCCGACTGATTTTGGAGGAAAAAGCCAGGTAACTGCTGCAAAGGCTGATACCGTTCCGCCCTCAAAAAGCAGGCAGCAGATTGATAAACTGCTTGAGAAGGATGATCTCTCAAACCGCGACATGATAAAACTGGCAAGGCTCATGGAGAAAGAATCGGAAAACATCCTGCCGGACAGTACAAAAAAAGATCTTGAGATCAGGGACAACACTGAAAGAAGTGTTGAAAAGAATGCGGTGAAGAAAGACAGCGTCTACTGGGCCCGGGAGAGACCGGTGCCACTTACGGAAGCCGATATAAAAAGCCTGAGGATAAGAGACAGCATCAGCTCTGGTAATGAAATCATAAAACAGAAAAGCGATACCTCTTCATTAAAGAAACAGGCTCCGGCAAAAGGTTTTTCAAGAACTCTAAAATATATAGGTACAGGCCATACCTGGGGCAATACACGCAGGGATACAAGCCACAGGAGCAGCTTCACATGGGGAGGCCTTATAGATCTTAAAAACCTCAGATTCAATACTGTGGATGGATTTGTATATGGTTTAGATTTTGGTTTCCAGAGATTTTTCAGGAACAAATCCACTTTTTCACTTTATCCGGAGATCTCATACGCCTTCAGCAGAGAAAAAATTATGTGGAGGGCAAATGCCATGTATAATTTCAATGATAAATCCCAAAGCCAGATTTACCTGAGAACAGGATCTTATGGCAGGGATATCGGAAATGGCGGAAGCATAAATCCCATGCTGAACAGTATCACCTCCCTGTTTTTTGAAAAGAATTATTTAAAACTATACGGATCTGACTATTATACAATTGGTTACAAGGTCACAATAATTAACGGAATGACCCTTGAACTCAGCTCTTCGAGGGAACAGCGCAGGGCACTTGAGAATACAAGTTCATTTTCAGTTTTGAATACAGAAAATGTATACAGTCCGAACATCCCGGTTAACAATTACCTTGATTCCGCAGCAAATCCTGTTAATCATGTAACTGACCAGGCACACACAGATTTTACTGCGAAATTTTCATTCACCCCTTTCCAGAAATACAGAATATACAAAGGAAGAAAAATACCTCAGGGTTCAGACTGGCCTACATTTACACTCAGCTGGCAGCATGGAATTAACAAACTGACTGATTTTGAGGATGTAATAAGGCATTATGACTTGTTAAGGTTTGAGGTAAGCAAAAGATATGATGACATAGGGGCTTTCAGTGAGCTGAGATGGAGAGCAAGGGCAGGAGCTTTTGCCGATAACCGCAATGTGCCATTTTACGATTTCTTTCATTTCAATCCGCAACCACCGCTTGTGCTCCTCGATGACTACCAGGATGCTTTCATGCTTCCTGCATACTATTCATTAAGCACCCCCGAAGCCTATGGTGAATTTCACATTAAGTACACAACTCCATACCTCCTTATTAAGCTTCTGCCAGGAATCAGCAACACCCTTATGAGGGAAAATGTAAGCCTGTCCTTACTGGGAACAAAAAACAAACCTTTCTATACAGAAATAGGATACAGTATCAGCGAGATCTTCTTTCTTGCAGAAGCCGGAGTGTATGTCGGATTTGAAGATTCAAAATATAAAAGCATTGGCGCAAAGATCATCCTGAAATTCAACTGATCATCTTCTTTATCAGCGCAAATCAGCGAGATCTGCGGGAAATAGTCTCCCGCAGATTACGCAGATTGTGTCAGACTTACTTTAATATCCTATGCGAAAGGAGGTTCGTCATGGAGATTTGATTCGTTATCGAACTCCCCTCCCAGTTTCCTGAAATTGTCATGGTTCATTTTTGATCCGAACGTCATGCTCTGAACCGGCTTGCCATCCGGCTCATTTTCGAATTCAAAATCATCAATATCAACGAACTGAGCCTTCTCTTCCCTGAAACGGAGTCTCACGTCATCAACAGGGCCGTTCCTGTTCTTTGCGAGTATGATCTCAGCAATTCCTTTTGTTGATGTACCATCCTCAAATTCAGGTATTCCGAATTTTTCCTGTCTGTGGATGAAGACCACCATATCGGCATCCTGTTCAATTGCTCCCGATTCACGCAGGTCGGACAGGAGAGGTCTTTTTGAGCCTCCCCTCATCTCTACAGAACGGTTAAGCTGAGAGAGAGCAAGGATAGGCACATTAAGCTCCTTTGCTATACTTTTAAGCGACCTTGAAATAGTACTAACCTCCTGTTCACGGCTTCCGGCATTTTCAGGTCCCGACATAAGCTGCAGGTAGTCAACGATTACAACATCAAGCTTATGCTGAGCCATAAGGCGTCTGCATTTGCCACGGAGTTCACTTATTGATATAGCAGGAGTATCATCGATAAAAATAGGCGCCTGAACAAGTTTCCTGATCCTCGTATCTAGCTGTTTCCACTCCTCTTCGTTCAGACGTCCGTTCTTTATCTTATCACCGGGAATCTCTGTTTCTGCAACGATAAGACGGTTCACAAGCTGAACTGAGGACATTTCACATGAGAATATCGCAACATATTTACCATGTTCAACAGCCATATTGCGTGCCATTGAAAGTGCAAAGGCAGTTTTTCCCATAGAGGGTCTCGCAGCTATAATAACAAGTTCTGCCTTCTGCCACCCTGATGTCAGCCTGTCAAGCTTTGTGAATCCGGAAGGAGTCCCCACAAGTGCGTCTTCCCTCTTACCAGCAGCCTCAATTTCGCGTATTGCATCCTTTATTACAGAATTAATCGGAGCAATTTCTCTCTTTATGTTGCCCTCGGCTATCTGGAATATCTCATTCTCGGAAAAATCGAGCAATTCGGTAATATCTTCAGTATCATCAAACGATCTTGTCTGGATCATTGTCGAAACCCTGATAAGCTCGCGCTGGATATATTTCTGGGCAACTATCCTGGCATGATAATCGGCATTAGCGGCAGATACAATTTTTGCTGTAAGCTGCGTAAGATAAACCGGTCCCCCAACGCTTTCAAGAAGACCGTTAGCCCTCAGTTCCTCAGTAACTGTATACAGGTCAACAGGATACTCTCTGGCATTGAGATCGGATATTGCCTTGAAAATCTTCTGATGAGCTTCCTTGTAGAAACTCTCAGGTTTTAATATATCGAGAATAGTTATTACAGATTCCTTTTCAAGCATTGCAGCGCCAAGTACAGCTTCCTCCATATCGAGCGCCTGCGGAGGCACTTTCCCGAAATCAGGAAGTACCATTACTGTCTTTTTAGGCGAGTTTACAGCTTTTGCCATCTATATAAATACCTTATTTACTTACAATTACAAATATAACCCGGATTAACAGGGGCCTGATAAAGGTATGACAACAAGAATACAATACTTGTAAAAATCCGGCTTTTTATTACAAACAGATCTTGTTAAAAACTTGTTGAAAAGCATTAACAGACATTTAGGGCAGCAAAATGAATTGCATCATGTATTTTTACATAAAATAAAAGGTGATGGTAGTATTTCCGCGAGCAAAGATAAATCTGGGCCTGAGAATAACCGCCAGAAGGGATGACGGATACCATGATATCGAGACTTTCTTTCTCCCTCTGCCATTTACCGATGCCCTTGAATTTGTTGTGAATGACAGGAAAGGTCAGAAAGACAAGCTGGTAATAACTGGGATTAATCCGGGCGGAAATCCCTGTGACAACCTGGTTCTTAAAGCAGCAGAAAAGCTCAGGAGAATACACTCATTTCCTTCACTTAAGATTCATCTGCACAAGGCAATACCGGCAGGTGCCGGACTGGGAGGAGGGTCAGCAGATGCTGCATACATGCTTTCCGGACTGAACAGGCTTTTTACACTTAACATGAGCTGTGAAGAGCTGCGATCAATTGCCCTGGAGCTCGGCAGCGACTGTCCTTTCTTTATAGAAGCCCGGGCTTCTTATGCAACAGGACGTGGTGAAAAAATGACTCTGACCACGAAGGAAATCCTGAAGAATTACTACATGGTCCTTCTTAATCCGGGTATTCATGTAAGCACAAAGGAAGCATATCAGAACTGCAAACCTGCAAAACCTGAAGAGTCATTGTTGCAGATAATTGAAAATCTTCCTCCTGAAAAATGGAAATCAAAGGTTGTCAACGATTTCGAAGGCAATGTCTTTTCAAAGCATCCTCTTATAGGGAAAATCCGGCAGGAACTGTATGAAGCCGGTGCTGTATTCAGCCTCATGTCCGGAAGCGGATCTTCAGTTTATGGCATCTTCAAGTCAAGGCATGCAATTCCGGATAAGCTGAAGAAACATCTTATCTGGCAGGGATCACTTCAATAAAATTCTATTCAAGTTCTATCAGCAGTGTGCCCTTTGGTACTTTTGCACCCTGTTTCACGACAATTTTCTTAATTGCACCGTCAAGACTGCATTTTATCCGGTTCTTCATTTTCATTGCCTCGAGTATCATGAGCTCGTCACCCAGTCTGACTTTCTGGCCTTCATGTACCAGAATCTCAATGATGACACCAGGGATAAAACTATAAATAAGCTTCGGATCAGCAGGCTTGTATTTTTTCCTGTTCCTGAACCTTGGATTGATCCTTGTTTTGTACAGTCCTGAGTTTATATTAAGATATTCAAGATTATCTTCCATGCTATTCATTTTCAGTATAATAATTCTCTTCAACAAGGATCAGAATGGCGGCAGACCATGCTTTTTTGCTGGCATAGGGACATCCTTGGCGTCTGATATTTCAATTGAATGCAGCAATATCCTGCGGGTTTCAGAAGGTTCAATAACGGCATCAACATAGCCGCGTGAAGCTGCAACATAAGGATTAGCGAATTTCATTTTGTACTCTTCAACCTTCTGTTTCCGCATCTGCTCGGGATCAGGAGCTGACATGATTTCCTTTCTGAAAATAATGTTTGCAGCTCCTTCAGGGCCCATGACTGCTATTTCTGCTGTCGGCCATGCAAAGACAAAGTCAGCTCTCAGGTGACGGGAGCTCATTGCAATATAACCACCTCCGTAGGCTTTCCTGAGAATAACTGTCAGTTTTGGCACTGTTGCCTCACTGTAAGCATAAAGTACTTTTGCTCCGTGCCTTATAACACCTGCATGTTCCTGATCAACACCTGGAAGGTAACCGGGAAGGTCAACAAGAGTGATTATCGGAATATTGAAGGCATCACAGTATCTTATGAACCGGGCCGCCTTGTCGGATGAATCAACATCAAGCACTCCTGCCATCTCAAGAGGCTGGTTTGCAACAAATCCTGTTGTCTTCCCTCCCATTCGCCCGAAGCCGATAACTATGTTTTTGGCATACAGTTCCATTATTTCAAAGAAATCGGAATTATCTGCAATAGCCCTTATCACATCCTTTATATCGTAGGGATGGGTAGGGTCTTCAGGCATTATCTTATTGATATTATATTCTTTAAGCGGCTCGGCAGGCTCGAAAGGCCTTGCTTTTTTACCATTATGCCATGGAATAAATGTTACAAGCTTCTTGATCTGTTCAAAGCACTCTTCTTCACTGCGGGCAAAGAAGTGAGCATTGCCTGTTATCTCACTGTGCACCCTTGCACCTCCGAGATCCTCCATCGATATTTCCTCACCGAGCACAGTCTTTATTACTTCCGGACCCGTAATAAACATCTTTGAGATGTTATCCACGACAAAAACAAAATCAGTAAGAGCCGGGGAATAGACTGCGCCACCGGCACAGGGACCGAGTATAACGGAAATCTGTGGGATCACGCCACTTGATATTGTATTCCTGAAAAAGATCTCGCCATAGCCTGCAAGGGAATTAACACCTTCCTGTATCCTGGCACCGCCTGAGTCATTTATACCTATAAGAGGCATACGCATTTTAAGCGCATGATCCATTATCTTAGTTATCTTCCTCGAATGCATAAGGCCGAGTGAACCGCCGGCAACTGTAAAATCCTGGGCAAAAATTGCAACGGGAGCACCGTAGATTGTTCCTGTCCCGATAATAACACCGTCAGTAGGCAGCGATTTCTTGTCCATATCGAAATCGTGTGCATCATGCTCAACAAAAAGGTCATATTCATTGAATGAATCTTTGTCAAGGAGTCCAAGTATCCTTTCACGGGCTGTTCTTTTGCCCATGGCTTTTTGTTTTTCGATGGCCTGTTCACCACCTCCGAGTAAAAGCTTTTCACGCTTTTCCTTAAGTTCACGTATCTTTTTATTATCTGGCATATAAGCTGGTTTTAAGCAAGCAAACTAAAAAAAAATTACCGGAAAAATTAATGACAATGGTCACAATAATCACTTCGGGGCCATCTTATACAGGCCCATTGCAATTAAAGCATACAGGATGTTCGGGATCCACATTGCAAGCCAGGGACTAAGATCACCCTTAAGTGAAAACTGGGAAGCAAACTGGAGGAAGAGGATGTATGAAAAACTCAGCACAAGGCCGATCCCTATGTTCATGCCTATCCCTCCCCTGACCTTTCTTGAAGAAAGAGATACTCCTATGAATGTAAGTATGAAGACTGCAAAGGGATTGGAGAAACGCCTGTGCTTTTCAATGAGAAAAAGTTTCAGTTCGTCTGATCCCTGCAGTTTGAGAAGATCAATATAATCATTAAGTTCCCTGTATGTCATTGTACCTACAAAGCCGGGATCCTTCGAAAAATCACGGGGTGTGATTGTCAGGGTGGTGTCAAGCTGTTTTCCCTTAGTCAATACTTCCTCCCTGTCGGTAATTTCCCGCAGGGTATAATTAATAGCAGACCATTTATTTGTAAGAGTATCAAAAACCACTGTTGGTGAAGAAAGCTTTGATACAAGCCTGCCGGAATCATTGAACCTTTCAAGAGTGAAATTCTGTCCGCGCTGGCTGATCGGGTTATAGGTACCCATAAAAACATACACATTCGGGAACACCTGACGATGAATGTTTTCGACAGTAACTTTCCTGCTCACCGACCTGTAATACTTGTCTTCGAAATCCATCCGGTCCAGGTTTGCCCGCGGTATAATGAAATTAGTGAGGACAAATGCAAAAACTGCTATTACGAAAGCCGACAGAAGATACGGCCACATCATCCTCCTGAAGCTCATACCGCTGTTGAGTATTGCAATGATCTCGGTATTTATAGCCATTTTTGATGTGAAAAAAATAACAGAGATAAATACAAACAGGGGGGCAAAAAGTGTCGCGAAATATGGTATGAAATTGAAGTAGTAATCGAAGATAATAGCCTTTACCGGGGCCTCCTTTTCCATGAAGTTGTCGATTTTCTCGGCGAAGTCGAATACCACTGCAACAGTAAGAATAAGCACAATGGCAAAGAAGAAAGTTCCCAGGAACTTCCTTATAATATATCTGTCGATCCTCTTTATTTTCAGGGAAGCTAGAGCCTCACTGAAAGTTTTTTTACCATTGAATTCTTCCATTGTCTGAAGATTCCTTCACGTATCTTTTCCCTTGCTTCACCTACAAGACGCAGGTAGAAGGCAAGGTTGTGTATGCTTGCGATCTGTGCTCCAAGGTTCTCTCCTGCCATTACAAGATGCCTCAGGTAAGCTTTTGAATAATTCAGGCTTACAAATGAGGGCCCGGAGGGATCAATCGGGCTGAAATCATCCTGCCACTTTTTATTCCTTATATTGATTGTCCCCTCTCCTGTAAAGATCATTCCATTCCTGCCATTTCGTGTCGGCATAACACAATCGAACATATCTATTCCCCTGTCGATTGCCTCAAGTATGTTTACCGGGGTTCCGACACCCATCAGATAACGCGGCTTATCAGCAGGCAGTATCTCATTTACAACCTCAATAACCCTGTACATCTCTTCTGCCGGTTCGCCTACTGAAAGTCCGCCAATCGCGTTCCCTTCCATATTTTTTGAAGCAATTTTTTCTGCAGATTCCCTTCTCAGGTCATCATAGGTGCCGCCCTGTACAATGGGAAACAGGTATTGCTCCCAGTCCCACAGCTGATCAGTTTCCCTGAAGCGGTTCACGGCCCTGTCGAGCCACCTGTGAGTAAGTGCAACTGATTTTTTGACGTAATTGTAATCAGCAGGCCACGGAGCACACTCATCGAAGGCCATCATTATATCAGCGCCTATAATCCTTTGAATATAAACAGTATTCTCGGGAGTGAAGATATGTTTTGAACCATCAATATGCGATTTGAACTGTGCGCCCTCCTCGGTAAGTTTCATATTGCCCGTAAGCGAGAATACCTGGTATCCTCCGCTGTCAGTGAGTATGGGCCGCTCCCATCCCATGAACCTGTGCAGACCTCCTGCAGCTTTCAGGATATCAAGCCCCGGCCTCAGATAAAGATGATAAGTGTTGCCAAGTATTATCCGGGCATCGATGTCATCCGAAAGATCACGTTGCATCACACCTTTTACGGTACCTACGGTTCCCACGGGCATGAATATAGGAGTCGGAATATCTCCATGCGCTGTTGTCAGCAGCCCTGTGCGTGCATTCGAATGAGTATCCCTGCTCTCTATACTGAACATAAATAACTGATAAAATTGCAGCACAAATGTAATCGTTACATGTTGCCTGTAAAAATTATAGCAGCTTTTTTTTGATACCATGATTAAGGGAGACATATCTGTGAGAGTAATTACAATGTTTTAATATGAATTTCCCATAATCTTATAATTTTGCCGCAGCGATTCGATAAGCAGAACCTGAGAGAAACATGTTCAGTTGAGACTCACCTGATTACTTAATCGTTTAATTAATTAATATTGCCATATAATTGAAAGTCAGATGTTGGGTCAGGACAGTATATTTTTAGCAGTAGTTTTCTGGTTTTTTTCCGCAGCAGCACTAATTCAGCTCTTTTACTACCTGTGGTATTATCTGGCTTTATATTTTCATGCTCCCGCAGTTAAAAAGACGGAGCCGCAGGCGGTTTCAGTAATAATATGTGCAAGAAATGAAGGTGAAAACCTTGATGCCTTCCTTCCCCTCATTCTGGAACAAAAATATCCCGATTATGAAGTAATTGTTGTTAATGACTGTTCAGAGGATCATACGTATGACATACTGGGAAAATACCTGTTGAAATATCCTCACCTCAGGGTTTCCACGATAAACAAGGATCCAAAGTTCACTCATAATAAAAAGCTTGCGCAGTTCATCGGTATCAAGGCTTCAAAAAACGAACTGCTTCTTTTCACGGATGCCGACTGCAGACCTGATTCAGACAAGTGGCTTGAAACAATGATGAGCCATTTTGATGAAAAAACCACTTTTGTGCTTGGTTACGGAGGATATTTCCGTGAAAAGGGAATCCTGAACTGCTTTGTCCGTTATGATGCCATGACAATTGCGATGCAGTACCTTGGAATGGCAATAAGGGGAATACCTTATATGGGAGTAGGCAGGAATCTGGCTTACAGGAAGTCTCTGTTTTTTGCCAACAAGGGCTATGGAGCTCATAATCAGCTTGCTTCAGGAGATGATGATCTCATTGTGAACGGAAATGCAACTAAAGAGAACACTGTTGTTGAATTCAGGGCAGGTGCTCACACAAGGTCTGTCCCGGCAAACAGCATATCTGAATATTTCAAGCAGAAAAGAAGGCACTATACAACAGCGCCACATTACAGGATGAAGCATAAGATCCTTCTTTTTACAGAACCTGCCTCAAGAGTCATTTTCTATTCAGCATTAATAATTCTTTTGTCATACTGTTTTCTTTGGCCCTATGTTCTGGGAATCTTCGGACTCAGACTGCTTGTTCAGGTCATTTCATTGTTCCTCATAAGCAGAAAATTGAATGAGCCGGGAATAGTCCCCGTATCACTTTTTTTTGATATCTTTTCACCACTAATCTATTCAATTCTTTATATAGGTAAAAACGGGCTGAAAAAAGGCAGAAGCAGATGGAAGTAAATAACCTGTTTTCAGATAATGCGGCTGCCGACCTTGCACTGGTGGAACAGGCAAAAAAAGGCAGTGAAAAAGCCTTTGCCGGCCTTATGAACCGCTACAGGGATTCAATATATTTCATGCTTCTCAAGATGGTAAATAACCAGTCAGATGCTGATGATCTGACTATTGAAGCCTTTGGAAAAGCTTTCAGAAACCTCGACCTGTACACTCCCAAATTCGCATTCAGCACCTGGCTTTTTAAAATTGCAACTAATAATTGTGTCGATTTTATAAGGAAAAAACAGTCTTTGCCTGCTCCCTACGAAGGCTCTCAGGATTTCGGTGATACAATTGCAGGAAACATCCAGTCTGACCTGCCCGATCCTGAAGAAATACTAATTAACAGTCAAAAAATTGAAGCGCTTAATGAAGTTGTTAATCAGCTGAAACCGAAGTACAGGAAACTTATAAATCTAAGATTCTACAAGGAATATTCATATTCAGAGATTTCTGAAGAACTGAACATTCCGATAGGCACTGTAAAAGCAGAATTGTCCCGCGCTAAAACCCTGCTTTATAACATACTCATCAAAACCGGCAACAGGTGATGTCAGAAGATTTTCTGCGATACTTCCCTGATCTGACAGCCGGTCAAGCGGAGAAACTCCTTGGCCTGAAGGAAATTTATGCAAGGTGGAACAGCATGATAAATGTAATATCTCGGAAGGACATGGACCAGTTCTACCTTCATCATGTTCTTCACAGCCTTGCAATAGCCAAAGTCATACGTTTCACACCCGGAACATCTATCCTCGATGTAGGTACCGGAGGGGGATTCCCCGGCATCCCTCTTTCAATAATATTCCCCGACTCTGAATTTACCCTTCTCGATTCAATTGAAAAGAAAATAAAGGTCGTAAATGCTGTTAAGGAAGAACTGGGACTTTTAAATGTCAAACCCGTAAGGAAAAGAGCAGAAGAGGAAAAAGAAAGGTTTCATTTTGTCATAAGCAGGGCAGTCACTTCCTTCGGGGAATTTGTGAAGCTTTCAAGAAAGAACATACATTCAGGTTCAGTTAATGAACTCCGGAATGGAATACTGTACCTTAAAGGCGGTGATCTTACGGAAGAACTGAAGAAGTATGCTGACAGGGTAAAGATCTGGGATATAAGCAGTTTCTTCGATGAATCCTTTTTCGAAACAAAGAAGATTGTTTACCTGCCTGTATGATTTTTATTAAAAATATAATCCCCTCATTTTTTTATTAAAAAAAAGTACTACATTTGCAGTCTCAAATTGGACAAGCAGTTATAAACAGTTGATAAGATGAAAAGGACATATCAGCCATCAAGAAGGAAAAAAGTAAACAAGCACGGTTTCAGGGAAAGAATGTCTACTCCTAACGGAAGAAGAGTACTTGCTGCAAGACGCGCTAAAGGCAGAAAAAAACTCACTGTATCTGACGAACTTAAGTTAAAAGCTTAAACAGCATAACCTAATACTTGAAAAGGTGTCCGGAAAGACACCTTTTTTATTTCTATATTTGCCCCTCAAACGCATCCTAATGAACCTACTTGTCAATAATATAGCAGAAAGTGATCTGAGGGAAATTTCTGAAAAAGTATTTGCCGGTGAAAGAATAAGTACAGATGAAGGACTTATCCTGTACAAAAAAGCCAGCCTGCCTCTTCTTGGAATCCTTGCAGTTACAGTTAAAAAACGCCTCAGCGGCAACAAAGCTTATTTCAACCATAATTTTCACATTGAACCCACAAACAAATGTGTTTACAACTGCAGATTCTGTTCATACCATAAACAGGAAGGAGATCCTGAAAGCTGGGAATATTCACATGAACAGATGCTTGACATAGTAAAAAACTTCGACAGCAAGCCTGTTACAGAGGTTCATATTGTCGGAGGCGTTCATCCGGCTTATGACATACATTACTGGGGATCACTTCTTCAGAAAATAAGCAAATACAGACCAGAACTTCATATCAAGGCTTTCTCGGCAATAGAGCTTGACTATATGATCTCAAAAGCGGGCATGTCGGTTGAGGAGGGATTGAAATATCTCAAAGGCTGCGGATTGAACTCAATACCCGGAGGAGGTGCAGAGATCTTTGACGAAGAACTGCGGAAACAGATATGCGACGACAAAGCCTCCTCGGAAATGTGGCTCAACATACACGAAACCGCGCACCTGGCAGGTATACCTTCAAATGCAACAATACTATACGGGCACATAGAAACCTATGCCAACAGGATTGATCACATGGACCGCCTCAGAAAACTTCAGGACAGAACAAAAGGATTTAATTGTTTTATTCCACTCAAATTCAGAAAAGAAAACAACAATATGTCATACCTGGGCGAGGTGAGTGTTGTTGAAGATCTTAAGAACTATGCTGTTTCAAGGATCTTCCTCGATAATTTTCCACATCTGAAGGCTTACTGGCCAATGATCGGCAAGGAAGCTGCAAGGCTTTCATTGTCATTTGGCGTTGATGACATGGACGGTACAATAGATGATACAACAAGGATTTATTCAATGGCCGGAGCCGGTGACATCAGTCCGGCAATGAGCACAGAGGAGATCTGCAATCTGATAAGGGAGACCGGCATGGAGCCTGTTGAACGTGATTCGGTCTACAACACTGTGAAAGAATGGTGATCCGAAGTAATTTTATAAGTAACTTTACGTTTTAACTTAGTCACATACAGGCGGGATGAGCTTAAAAAATTTCATATTCAGCAAGGTTTTTGCAAGGAACTTCGGACTTGCCGTTGCAATTCTGATTGGCAGTATTATGGTCCTGCTCATCTGGCTTAATTTCTATACAAGGCACGGACAGGCAAGACCTGTTCCTGATTTTTACGGTCTGACACTTGAAGAAACAACCAGGCTTGCAAAGAAAAGCAAGGTGAAATTTCAGATTATCGATTCTGTCTATACAAATGCCGTTCCCCGTGGTTGCATAGCAGAACAGAATCCCTATCCTGGTTTCAAAGTGAAGAAGTGGAGAAACGTGGCTCTCACAATTAATGCCTTCCATCCTGAGATGGTTGCAATGCCAAACCTGATTGACCTTCCCAAAAGGCAGGCCATACTTGTTGTTGAAGGAGCCGGACTTGAAATGGGACTCCTGAAGTACAAACCTGACCTGTCAGTGGATGTTGTGATTGACCAGCAGATAAACGGAAAGAAAATCGTTGCCGGCGATTCAATTCAGAAAGGCTCTGTTATAGACCTGGTTCTTGGCAAGGGCCTCAGCAACCAGAGGACTCCTGTGCCAGAACTAATCGGATTTAATCTTGAAGCTGCACGCAACAGGATTCTTGGATCATCGCTAAACCTTGGCGCCTTTATTTTTGACACGAGTGTCCTTAATCAAAGCGATTCAGCGAAGGCTTTTGTATACAAGCAGAATCCGGAGTTCTCCGGGGAATCATCACTGCAACTTGGTTCAGCAGTATATCTTTGGCTTACAATCGATTCCACAAAACTGCCTGTCGATTCAACAATGTTTATTATCTCTGATACAATACCTCTTCCTGCAGCAGCTACCCCTACATCAGGCCAATAGACCATGAAAGATGTTTTAATATTTTCATTTTCATTTTCATTGTTTATCCAGGCAGCATCAGCCCAGGAACTTGTAACAGGCCTGTATTCAAATATTTCAGTCTCGGCGGAAGCTTCACAAAAAGCCAAAGGAAACAAGGCTCTTACCGGAGTTATACTTGAACTGCCTTTTTCTGATGATTTTTCAGGGAGATCTGCATTCCCCGACACAGGAAAATGGACCGATGATAATGTTTTCATCAATAATAATTATTCCGACAAACAGATAACTACAGGAGTTGCCACTTTTGATGCAATCGACAACAGGGGAAGACTTTACGAAACCGCAATATCCTCAGGCTTTGAAGGGGATGTACTGACTTCACAGCCCATAAACCTGGAATACTCTGCCACCGATAACATTATGCTAAGCTTTTATTACCAGGCAGGCGGGCTTGGCGATATGCCTGAAGAGAATGACAGCCTGACACTTCACTTCCTTGACCCTGATGAAAACAAATGGTATTCAGTCTGGAGAGCCCGTGGCGGAGGAGATGACAGCTTCAGACAGGCCTTTGTCACAATCGACAGGCAGCGTTTCCTGAAAAAAGGATTCAGGTTCAGGTTCATAAACTATGTTACAATATCACAACAGACAAGCGATCAGTCAATGATAGGTAACTCCGATCACTGGAACCTCGATTATGTTTATCTTGACAGGAACAGGGAAGCAGGTGATACAGTTTATTCCGACGTAGCCTTCCGTACCGGCATTAGATCCCTCCTTAAAACCCATGAATCGCTACCACTGAACCATTTCAGGGAGATTGAATTGCAGGAAATGGGTGCCTATATTCCCGTTCATTACAGGAACAATGATGGTATTGTAAGGAATGTCACAAGGAACTTCGAGATATGGAATGTAAATGAAAATTCACTCGTGCATTCATTCACCGCAGGGGCTGTCAACATTGATCCTAATACAAATGTTGATTACAATGCGGGCCTGATCTATACTTATTCTTCAGGAAATCCCGATTCGGCCCGGTTCAGGATAACAGGTGTGCTTAAGACAGATGAGTTTGATCCGAAGGGAAATGACACTATTGTTTATTACCAGGTCTTCAAAAATTATATCGCCTTTGATGACGGAACTGCTGAAATGGGTTATGGCATTAACGGATTGGGTTCCCGTAACGCAATGGTTGCCAGTAGGTTTACTGCCTATGTCCCCGACACAATAAGGTCTGTAAGGATCTGCTTTAATGACAGCTACCGTGATGCAAATAAAAGGGCTTTTGACCTGATTATATGGGATGACAACAAAGGTATTCCCGGAAATATACTATACCGGAGCGATGAAGTCCTTGTTGAACAGACCGGTGCAATAAACGGATTTTATAATTACGGCATAATTGACGGTGTTCCTGTTGACGGAGTATTCTACATAGGCTGGAAACAACGCTCCGAGACCTTCCTTAATGCCGGACTGGATGTAAATACAGCCCAGAAAGGAAGGCAATTATATTGGCTCAACGGAGAATGGAACCAGTCACAGGTTACAGGAACATTAATGATAAGGCCTGTACTTGGAATGCCTGAAAAGACAACATCTATTGATGAACATGTAAAAAAATCATTATCTGCTGTTACAGTTGCACCAAATCCTGCCAGCGATTACATCACAATTACAACTGATGATACTTCTGACCCTTCTCACACAATGATCACAATAACAGATCTTTACGGCAGAGAAATCCTGAAGTGCCAGAATACAGGACCAGTAAATATCTCATCACTGAAGCCGGGATTATATTTAGTAATGACTTCTGTATCAGGCAGACCTGCAGGTTACAGTCGTCTTATAAAAGTAAGGTAAATCATAAAATGACCGAAGAAGAGATACTATCCGAGCAACAGGAACTGTTTGAACATTTCAGATTCGTCGTCGATGGTGGACAGTCGATGTTAAGGCTGGACAAGTACCTGACTGCCAGGATGGAGAAGACTTCGCGGACAAGAATACAAAATGCCGCCAATGCAGGAAACATACTTGTAAATAATTCTTCAGTAAAGCCAAACTACAGGGTCAAGCCCGGCGATGTAGTGCAGATTGTACTGCCAAATCCACCAAGGGAGATTGAGCTAATACCTGAGAACATACCCATAAATATTGTTTATGAGGATGATGATGTACTGGTGGTAAACAAGGAACCCGGGATGGTTGTGCATCCTGCTTACGGGAATTATACCGGAACACTTGTAAATGCCCTGATGTATCATTTCAGGGATCTGCCGCTGTTCAGGACAGGCGAGCTCAGACCAGGACTAGTCCACCGCATTGACAAAAACACGTCCGGAATACTTGTTATTGCGAAAAATGAACTTGCCCTGAACAGATTATCAAGGCAGTTTTTCGAGAGAACAACTGACAGGCGTTATCAGGCGCTTGTATGGGGAATCCCCGATCCGCCTGCAGGTACTATTACGGGCCATGTAGGCAGGAATATACGCGACAGGAAGATCATGCAGGTATTTGAAGACGGAAGCGAAGGAAAACCGGCTGTGACTCATTATAAATTACTTGAAAGCTTCAGCTATATCTCGCTACTGGAATGTAAGCTTGAAACAGGCAGAACCCACCAGATAAGGGTGCACTTCAGTCATATAAAACATCCCCTTTTCAACGATGAAGAGTATGGTGGTGACAGAATTCTTAAGGGAACAACATTCTCGAAGTATCAGCAATTCATAAGGAACTGTTTCAGCATTCTTCCCAGGCAGGCCCTTCATGCCAAATCACTTGCCTTTGATCACCCTGTTACACGGAAAAGAATGTCTTTCGATTCCGAACTGCCTGACGACATGAAGCAGGTGATTGATAAGTGGAGGAAATATGTCTCCGGTCGGGAAAACGACATCATTTAACAGCAACTTACTGATTTCTGGCAATGTATTGCTATGAGCTACAAGCCATGAGCTACCAGCTGCCATGTGAGCCACCGCCTCCAAAGCTGCCTCCTCCGAAGCCTCCGAATCCGCCACCACCTGAGCCTCCTGAAAATCCGCCCCACGATCCGCGATGCGATCCACCCGAATTCATCATGCTGAGCAAGAGCCAGAGAGGAAGACTGCCCGATCCTTTCAGGTGTCTGTTATTCCCCCCCCTCGACTTACCGGCAATAACAAGGAATGCAATAATCGCGATAAAGATGACAAAGCCGACAGGACTATCACCTGAGCTCTTTTTCACCTTGTTTCCGTACTGTGCGGCAGAGAATTCACCGCGAGCAAGAGACATTAAGGTCCGGGCACCTGCATCAAGTCCCCCGAAATAATTACCCTCCCTGAAAGCAGGTATAATCTCATTCTGTATAATAAGGTCACATGTAAGATCAGGAATTGCACCCTCAAGACCATATCCCGGGGTAATGCTTATCTCTCCTGAGGAGGCTGCTGTTTTTGGCTTAACAAGTATAAGAATGCCATTATTAAGCTGTTTCTGGCCTATTCCCCATTTCTCTCCCAGCCTCTGGGCATAATCCATTATTGCATAGCCTTCAAGAGACGGAACAATAACAGCAGCTATCTGGGTCGATGTTGAATCATTAAAAGCAACAAGCTTGTTTTCCAGCATCCGGGCCTCATTCTGACTGAGCAAACCTGCAAAATCATTAACAAGATGTGGTGGACTGGGTCTGTCCGGTATTTCCTGCGAAAAAACATTTACAACCTGCAGGAGTATTACAAACAGAAGAAAGCTACGGAGGATTGATTTTCTCATTGTTTACTCCTCCTTTAGTTTATCAAAAGTTATTTCATCCGAAAGCTCATTTACATCATTCTTCTGATGAGGGAAATGAGCCCTGAGCTGCTCGCCGGCCATTAGTATTCCCCGTGAAAGACCTTCTGTAAATTTTCCTTCCCTGAACAAGTCCTGCATAGTTTCCCTTATCTGATCCCAGAAATTTTCCGGAACAATGGCATTAATCCCTCCATCGCCGATTACGGCAAATTTCCGGTCGCCAACAGCCAGGTAGAAGAGCACTCCGTTCCTGTCAGCTGTCCTGTGCATCTTGAGTTTATTAAAGATCCAGGCAGCCCTGTCAAGAACATCTTCATTGCATGTAGTCTCAATATGAACCCTGATTTCGCCTGATGTGGCTTCCTCAGCCTGCCTTATTGAGGCAAGAATTTCATCCTGTTGTTCTTTTGTGAAGAACGATGCAGCTTTCATTATGTCTTGTATTAAAAGGCCTAGAATTTAACTTCGGGAGCTTTTTCTGCTCCCTGCTGAGCTTCAAAGTAAGGTTTTGACCCGAAGCCAAACATCCCTGAAAGCATATTTTGCGGGAATCGCCTGATGTAGGTATTGAATTCCCTGGCCATATCATTGTATTTTCTTCTTTCTACATTTATCCTGTTCTCAGTACCTTCAAGTTCAACCTGAAGATCCCTGAAGTTCTGTGTTGCCTTTAGCTCAGGGTACTGTTCCATAACAACCATTAGCCTTGAAAGTGCTGAACTGACTTCTCCCTGTGCCTGCTGGTACTGCTGCATATTTTCAGCTGTCATTTTTGCAGGGTCAATTGTCACCTGGGTGGCTTTTGCCCTTGCCTCTATAACCTGTGTAAGTGTTGACTGCTCGAAATTGGCAGCGCCCTTGACTGTATTTACAAAATTCGGAATAAGGTCAGCCCTGCGCTGATATGAAGTTTCAACATTCCCCCACTGGCTCGTTACTCCCTCATTCATAGTAACCATGTTATTATAAACCCTTGTTCCCCAGACAATAAGGCTTACAGCAAAAAATGCAATAACTGCAACAATTATTATTGAAATCAAACAACCTTTTTTCATTTTGACAGCTTTAAGAATTTAGTGCAAAGGTAATATATGGATGGGTAAAAACAGTGCAATTATTGTTAATTTAAATATTTGTTCCTGCTTACAACTCAGATTTTCGCAGATTTTGCATATTTGACTAAATTTGA
>CAZEYY010000002.1:0-2946 GCA_964516485.1 uncultured Rikenellaceae bacterium | reverse complement strand
TTCAACAAGCAGGCCTGCAAGCTTTTCCTGAAAGATTATAAAATACCAATGGCAAAAGCCAGGTTTGTCCGCGAAGGTGATGAAGTTGATCTTGATGAAATGATATCAGAGCTGGGGCTTCCCCTGTTTGTCAAGCCAAATGACAGTGGTTCAAGTTTCGGTGTAACGAAAGTCAAGAAAAAGGAGGATCTTGAAAAGGCTTTCAATGCTGCTTTCAGCGAAAGTGACGAGGTGCTTGCTGAAGCTTTCATGGATGGACGCGAAGTTGCATGTGGTGTTGTAAAGACCAGAAGCAAAGCTGTAATACTTCCTGTAACAGAGATCATCAGCAAGAATGAGTTCTTTGATTATGAAGCAAAATACACTCCCGGAAGGTCACTTGAAGTAACCCCTGCTGACCTTCCTGAAAAGCTTACTGAAAAAATACAGAAGCTAAGCTCGGAAATTTACGACATACTTGGCTGCAAAGGCATCGTACGTGTTGATTTCATTATTGTCGGAAACAAGCCCTATTTCATTGAAATAAATACCGTTCCGGGAATGACAAGGGAGAGCCTTGTTCCGCAGCAGGCAAAAGCCGCAGGCATCCACCTCGAAGACCTTTATTCGATGATTGTCGAAGATGTATCAGTATAGCAGTTTAGCAATTTAGCAATTTAGCAATTTAGCAATTTAGCAGCTTAGCTGGTAGTTATTAGTTCTATCAGCTATCAGCTACGCTCTACTTCGCCATTTTAAGAGCAGAAGTTGTAGTATAATACTTGGTAATCATACATGGCACTTCCCATTCCGGAAGTTTGCCATCCTTCAGGTACTCAAGGAATTTAGATGTCACCTGGGCAAAATGTTCTTCATGACCCACCCTGTATTTCTGAGGAATATTAATCTTAACAGCCTTGCCAGCCTGTTCGAATGTAAGGCTGTCATAAGGAAGTGTGCTCAGTGCATTTTTCAGAACTGTATTGAATTCATCAGCCTTAATTCCGGTAATATTCTCAATATAGAGAGTAGGAACATATTTTTCCTCAGCACCCTGCCTGATTGTCAGATTGCACTTTGTACCACGCATTGTTGAATAATGTGTATCGCCGCCACCCTGAGGAGCCTGGTACTTCCATTCAACCGAGACCCTGGCAAATACACCCTTCAGCGAATAGACCATTTCCCCGTTTGAATATACATCCAGGTTACCATTTTTGATATCCTTTTTGAGGTACTCAGGATATGAGTCAAGACCTGTCACTCCTTTGAATTCTGCCGGTGATATTGAAGTCGGCCATCTTTTCGCATAGGCCATGTTAACATCTGACGGATTAAGAATCTGTTCACTGAAACACTCCCACTGAATCAAGTCAACGAGGTGTGTGGTTATATCAGTAAGACCTTCGCCCTGCTGATCCACATCGAAAAACCATGCCGGCCTTATCAGGGGAGATCCTGAAACCATCTTTGCAAAATGATGAACACTAACTTTTGTTACTGCAGGTTCTTCCTTTGTTCCGTTCACAAGCGTTCCGAAAACCTCAGTGTTTTTTGAAAGGAGTTTCTGAAGTATTGTTGTAACTTCAAACCTCTCAGTCATAATATCGTATAACAGAAGCCCTTTTTCGCCCGCAGCCCTGAAAGCATTTTCAAGTATGGGAAAATCTTCTGCCCGTATTATCATTGGCTTGTCAGCCAACACATTGAGTCCTGAATTTATTGACTTTGTAATATATTCGGCCTTTTTAAGATTGTTCCCTGACAGCACAACAACATTGCCGGCTTTTTCAGCAAGCATCTTCTCGAAAAAATCACTTCCAGTATAGATAATTTCATTCCAGGAAGTAGGAGCTTGTACCCTGTTATTATAACCGTTTATCTTCCCAAGGTGTTGTGCAAGATCAGGACCCTCAGGGGCATACACATGAACATCAGGAGAAACCTGATCATACATTGATTTCTGAACAAGGGCTGCATGAAAATGCCCCGGATCAACAGTTATCAGTTTTACTGTCTTGCTTTCCATTGTTGTGTCTGAATTATCCTGTTTAGCACCTGAATTTCCTGAACCACAGGAAATTAACACTAACATAACAGGAAGGATGATCGGGAATATTTTTTTCATTATGGTATGTTTTTATAAACTGTCAGGCATCAAGCCGGATTCCTCACTAATGTATTACAATTTTATATTATCTCCATATTTTTCTACAGCTGCCTTAAAAGCAATTATATTTTTGTCCTTTACACCCGGAGGCATTCCACCACCGGCCGACCAGATAACAGCACTATGATCAGACAGTTCCCGGCAGGACTTTTTCACGGCATTTTCAACATCTGCTTCGCTGCCATCTGCCAGCACATCCCTCGGAGGGATATTACCAACCAGGACAACATCTTTTCCCGCCAGCTTCCTGATGTCATTAATTGAATGGTTAAAGGAAAAGTTAAACATATTGACATTCAGCTCATTAAGCTTGCCGGCTGTAATAAGCCCCTCGGCATCATTATGCAGGAATCTTATCTCTGAACCCAGGCATGTAAAAATTCTTTTAAGATAAGGAGTGACAAATTCATCAAACTCAGGTTCTCCGACAAATCCGATAAGATCATCAAGTATCAGTGTTCCTTCTATAGTCGGAAAACACTCCTTCTGCCATAAAAGCCAGTCACATACGAAATCAGTGATCTTCCGCAGAAGTTTATGTGAAGCATCCGGATCAGTTGCAAGGGCCAGCATAAACTCTGTTGTACCCATAAGGAAACTTGCTATATTAAGTGGTCCTCTTGATACGGCAAACCTTATTTCATGACCATTTTCCCTGATCTTCGCATTATTGTATTTCAGTCTGCTGATCATAAACGGAAGAAGTCCGTCAGTTCTCACATGGGGTTGCGGAAGCGAAGCAGCCTGTGCCACATCATCGATGATCTTCATTGCATGAGGCAGGCTCTTTTCGTTGA
>CAZEYY010000001.1:0-86137 GCA_964516485.1 uncultured Rikenellaceae bacterium | reverse complement strand
AACCTGTCCGACGAGAACCAATTATCATTATGGGATTCTTAACCGGACACTAGTGAAAGCAATTATTAAAAGTGGCTGTTGATGTAGCTTACAGATATCTCAGTTAAAAAATCAGAATAACAGTCTGAGGATAATATTGTTATTAATTAAACTAATATAAAAATGGAAAGAGCAGAAGTCATTAAATTCCTGAAGGGAATTGAACTTTTCAGACATCTCAATAACAGTGAGCTGAAAAAGCTCTCAGAATTTACAAGGGAAAAGAAATATAATACAGGAGAGTATCTGTTTCTGGAAAATACAGTGAGAGAGAATATTTACCTGATTCATACCGGAGACATTGAACTTTTGAAGCGTGATGTTTTCGGAAATGAAGTAAGGCTTGCCTTGTTCAGCAATTGTGATTTTCTGGGAGAGGGAATGTGGGATAATGGTTCAAGGCATTCAACTTCAGCGAGAGCCTGCAGGGAATCAAAGGTTTATGAAATCAGTCATCCCGAAAGACTGGAACCTGAAACAGCATTGAAGATACTTTCAAATATTGCAAGAGTGATGTCGCAAAGGATGCGTAATGTCAATAATCAGGTCTTGAATCTTTCCGCGCAATATGCATCCGGAAAAACAAGAACTGAACATGATCTTCTCGGGAAACGGGAAGTACCACTTGAAGCATATTATGGTATCCAGACAAGCAGGGCAGTTGAGAATTTCAACATTACAGGGGTTTGTCTGAACTTCTATCCCTCACTTATTGAAGCACTTTCAATGGTCAAAGAAGCTGCTGCCGAGGCAAATTCAGACCTCTCATTGTTAGACCAGTTAACTAAAGATGCCATTGTACTTGCATGCAGAGAACTCAGGAACGGGAAACTTCATAATCAGTTTGTTGTAGATATGATACAGGGTGGAGCCGGAACTTCCACCAATATGAATGCAAATGAAGTAATTGCAAACAGGGCTCTTGAGATACTCGGAAGAGAGAAAGGCAACTACACATATTGTCATCCGAACAACCATGTCAACATGTCACAGTCGACCAATGACGCTTATCCCACTTCAATAAAAATCGCCTTGTTTAATTCAAATAAAAAGCTTGTTTCCTCACTTGAAGACCTTGTAGAGTCATTCCGGAATAAAGCGAAAGAATTTTCACATATATTGAAGATGGGTAGAACGCAGCTTCAGGATGCCGTTCCAATGACCCTGGGTCAGGAATTCGAAGCTTATTCAGTGACTTTGCTTGAAGAAGTTGAGCGCTTAAATCAGAATGCAAGGCTTTTCCTCGAGATTAATATCGGAGCTACTGCTATTGGAACCGGTATTAACTCACACCCGGAATATGCAGCAAAAGCACTTAACCACCTGCAGAGGATAACAGGACTTGACCTGGTGCTTGCTCCCAACCTTATTGAAGCAACTCAGGATACAGGAGCCTTTGTAATGTACTCTTCAGCAGTTAAAAGGCTTGCAATTAAGCTCTCCAAAATATGCAACGACCTAAGGTTGCTCTCTTCAGGACCAAGGGCCGGACTTAATGAAATAATACTTCCACCTATGCAACCCGGATCATCAATAATGCCGGGGAAGATAAATCCGGTAATTCCGGAAGTTGTGAACCAGATTGCCTATAAGGTAATAGGTAATGATTTAACTGTTACAATGGCCTCGGAAGCCGGCCAGCTAGAACTCAATGTATTTGAGCCAGTAATTGTCCAGAGCGTATTTGAATCGATGGGAATGCTCATAAACGGCATGAATTCCTTAAGGCACAGGTGCATCGAAGGAATAAAGGCTAACGAAGAGCATTGCCGTGAAATGGTACATAACAGTATTGGTTTGATAACAGCACTTGTACCATATATAGGTTATGAAACTTCTGGTGAAATAGCAAAAGAAGCCCTTAAGAGCAATAAAGGAGTTTATGAACTGGTGCTCGAAAAAGGTATTCTTGGCAAACAACAGCTCGACTCTATACTGTCACCTGAAAAAATGATCAGTCCAAGGTCTGTAAACGAAAAACATTAAAGTAATTATGATAACAGATTTCCATTTAAAAAGCCGGGAAGAACTCCTTAGGACACCGATAGTCCAGCAAACTTCATTCTGGTCTGAAGTCAAAAAAAACTTAGGAGTAGAATCATTTGCTTTCGATTTCAAAGTATCGGGCAGACCTGAAAATGATAAGATAACAAAGAATACTTCTTCCGATGTTCTTGTTCTGATTAATCAGGTTGGAAATAATGCGTCAGTTGCTTACGTGCCATACGGCCCTGAATATAAGCCATCAGCTGAAGATCAGGGCTTGTTTCTGGAAGAACTCTCTGAATGTATCCGCGGATTTCTTCCGGGAAACTGCTTCATGATACGGTATGACTTATTCTGGGAATCAATCTGGGCTACTGATGAAGCTTATTATGAAGATGGTAAATGGCTTGGACCTCCTGAAAAAGACTTTCAGGAGATAAGATTCAATTTTAATACGATTAACTGGAACTTTAAGAAAAGCTGCACAAATAATCTTCCATCAAGCACTGTATTCCTTGATTTAACAAAGGACCTTGCATCAATCAGGAATGCAATGAAACCAAAGACCAGGTATAACACAGAATTGGCCATAAGAAAAGGTCTGCACGTAATTGAAACAGATAATCTGGAAATCTGGTATAACCTGTACAGGGAAACGGCACTTAGAAACAGGCTATATCTGCACAATATTGAGTATTTCAGAACAGTCCTGAAAATTCATTCAAAGAACAGTCAGTCTCCGGCAGAAGTGATACTATTGGTTGCAATGAACGGAAGTCAGCCACTTGCCGCGATGTTTCTTGTAATATCCGGATACAGAGCTACTTATCTCTATGGCGCTTCTTCGTCTCAGAACAGGAATTTAATGGCCCCCTATGCACTTCAATGGCATGCAATAAAAACTGCAAAAGAAAAAAACTGCACTGAATATGATATGTTTGGCATATCCCCTAAACCAGATCCTAACCACCCTTTAAACGGGCTTTACAGATTCAAAACAGGTTTTGGCGGTGAAGTCTATCATACCCTGGGCTGCTGGGATTATCCTTTCGAGGAGGAAATTTATAAATCATATTCCTTTTCGGAAATAAATAGCCAGGGCTATCATATTAACTGATAAACTGTTAAACTGATTTACTTAAAAACAGTCTTACAATTAATAGATTTTCCGTATGCCGTTCAGGGCCAGGTAATACTCAGGATTTCAAAAACAGTTTCCTTCTGATTCTGCCTGAAGGCAACTTTCTCTCCTGCTTTTTTGCTTATTAATGCTTTTGACAAAGGAGAGATGAAGCTTATTTTGCCTTTTGAAACATCGGCTTCATCAACTCCCACAATCTGAAATGACTGAATATCACCATTAATTACATTCCTAAGCTTGGCAATAGAACCAAACCTGATTTCATTCTGAGGATTTTCCCCGGGCTCAACCACCCTGGCCCCTGATATTCTGTCATTCAGCAGCTGCAGCTTTGCATTGATGAAATTTACGGCAATCCGTTTTTCATTCTCATTCTGACCTTCCAGGTTGTCTCTTTCAGTAATTAGCATCAGCCTTTCGGACAGCAAGAGTTCCAGCCCTGCCTTTGTGACAAAATTAGGCACTCCGGCCGGCAAAAAAGCTCTTTGCGGTACTAAAGGAATTTCCTCCTGATCGTCCTCTTTTACAAATCCCCTGCTCATTTTTCAAATTTACTATAATCCTGAATTAATTTAAAATTCAAACTCATTGAGTTTACATGTATTTATTATCAAGAAGCATCTGACAACTCAAGGAATCACTACCTGAATTTCAGATATATTCATTATTATTCTAACTTAGTGACACATTAATCAGGAATAAAATCTTCAGGCATGAAATCCAGACTTTTATTAATCTTACTGTTCTTCTGCATTTTCGTTTTAACAAGGGGGCAGGCAAAAAACACTGCTGAAAATGTAGTAATATCATCCAAAAAGGGCAAAACAACTGTAAAGTCAGACTCCGATGGCACTTTACTGATTAACATCACACCGGAAGATCTGCTCAGGTTCAAAGCCCTAGGGAAGGTAAGCTATAGCGATTTCGGAGCCAGAGGTGATGGCAAAACAGATGATATTGATGCAATAGCTGCTGCACATGCTGTTGCCAATCGTGAAAACCTGCCTGTAAAAGCCGATCCAGGCACAAATTACTATATCAGCGGGAAGGATCGTACCGCAGTCATCTGCACTGATACCGATTTCGGAACATCATCCTTCATAATTGACGATTCAAATGTTCAGAACCGAAATCAGAGCATCTTTATTGTCAACTCAGAACTAAAGTCTTTCAGACCCGCCGGACTATCATCACTAAAAAGAAACCAGAATAAAATTGACCTTGACCTGCCGGGAAAATGTATCATAACTGTTACTGATTCCAATGTGAAACGTTATATCCGCTTTGGTCCCAATCAGAATAATGGTTCAGCTCAGACTGACATCTTCATAGCTGACAAAGAGGGGAAGATAGATATTAACACACCGGTAATCTGGGATTTTGATCAGATAACTGACATCTCTGCCCTCCCAGTAGATGGCACTATTCTGACTATAACCGGAGGGCGATTCACGACAATTGCCAACAACGCCGAATCGAAGTACAATTATTACAGCAGGGGCATTGCAATAAGACGGTCGAATGTTATTGTAACAGGACTTGAACACCGTGTCACGGGTGAAGGTGACCACGGGGCGCCCTATGGCGGGTTCATAAGTATTGGGGACTGCGCCAACGTGACTGTCAGGAACACAATTCTTACAGGTCATAAAACATACAGTACAATTGGCTCTGCAGGAGTTCCTGTGTCAATGGGTTCCTATGACATTAATATTAACCGCGCCATGAATGTCTCCTTTGTTAACTGCAGCCAGACCAATGACATAAACGACACAGGATATTGGGGTATACTGGGATCAAATTACTGCAAAAACCTGCTTTATGACAGCTGCACCTTTTCGAGGTTTGATGCCCACATGGGAGTTGCCAATGCCACTATCCGCAACTCCACTCTCGGGCACCAGGGAATTAATGCAATAGGCAGCGGTACATTTACTGTTGAGAATACAACTGTTTATGGAAGGAATCTTATCAATCTCCGCTCCGACTACGGCAGCACCTGGCAGGGAGAATTCATCATCCGGAACTGTGTTTTCATCCCTGCAAACGGGAAGATTAATACAATCAGCATAATAGGAGGTTCCTATTCCGGCATGCATGATTTCGGATATACATGTTATATGCCTGACAAGATAACAATTGAAAACCTCCGGATTGACGATTCAAAAAATCCACCAGATTACAAGGGGCCTTTCATTTTTGCTGATTTCAATCCTGAAATGAAAAGCGAATCCTATGTTGAAAAGTACCCTTATATTAAAACGAGGGAAGTTGTCCTCAAGAATATAAGAAGCACAAGCGGCAGAAAACTGACAATGAGCAATAATGCCTACATGTTCAGGGGAGTAAAAACAGACTGATCTGAAATACAATTTACATTTCGTTACTTACATTTTGTTTTATATTTACAGAAAACCAAAGCAGTTCCTTAATTATCCTTATCCGGCATTATTGTAAGTTGAATATGCGTATTCCCAGCTAAAGCACAAACTCATGAAAAAGACACTTCTACTTCTATTGCTCATTCTTCCTGCATTGATAACAAGGGGCCAGAACAATGATGAGCAGAACATATTGAAAGCAATGCATTCAATATCAAGCCAGGAACTATTTGATTATGTTAAAACTATGTGTGACGAGAAATATGCAGGCCGGCTAACAGGAACACCAGAATACCAGGAATGTGCTGAATGGCTGGCCGGGAAATTCTCTGACTGGGGCCTCACTCCTGCCGGTGACAACGGAAGTTGGTTCCAATGGTTCAATGTTCCTTACACACTTGTTTTCCCAGGCTGTTCCCTGGCTCTTGATATCCCCGTGAAAAAAGACGGAATCATTACAAAACAATACAGGTATATTTCCGAATTTGTTCCGGGCTCAACCTCAGCCAGCGGTGAAGTTTCAGGTGAGGTGGTTTATGCAGGCTATGGGATAAGTGCACCGGAACTTAACTATGATGATTACGCAGGCGTTGATGTACGCGGAAAAATAGTTCTGATTGAACGCGAAGCACCAGTGTCCCCTTCAGAAGGCGCAGATAAATTTAATCCCTGGTACAAGTATTCATTTCACCAGTATAAACTTGAAAACGCCTTCCGTCATGGAGCTGCGGGTATGCTTTACAACTACGGTCCTATAGCAAATCCGAATAATGACTACATTGAAAATTTCATATATGTACATGTTGGCGATTCCGTTGTAAATGACATTTTCAGAGGAACAGGAAAAAACTACAGGGATAACCTTGAGAAGATTAACAAATCGCTTAGACCTTCAAGCTTCAGTACGGGAAAAAATGTTACTGTTAAGATGAATACAAGGCATTTCCCTGACGGAAAAGGAAGCAATATTATCGGACTTCTGAAGGGATCTGATCAGGAATTAAGCAGTGAGACAATAATTATCGGGGCTCATCTCGATCATCTTGGCAAATGTTACGAGATGATGCCGGGAGCAAACGATAATGCATCGGCAGTTGCTGTGATGATGGGAGTTGCTGAAGCATTGACAAAATATAAGATTCCGCTTAAAAGGTCAGTCCTGTTCATCTCATTCGGCTCAGAGGAACAATCCCTGCTGGGATCAAAGAAATATGTACAGGATCCTGTCCTGCCGCTTGAAAAGAGCATTCTTCTCAACATGGATGGTGTGGGTACCGGCGATGCAATAGGTGCAGCAGCTGGTGAAAATTTTCCTCATCTGTGGTCCATTGTTGAAGAAGCAAACAAAGCTTACATACATGCCTTCCTAAAAACATATTTCTTCCCGAATCTTGGCAGACCCAGGCTCGATGCAGCAATATTTATGAAAGCCGGCGTACCGTCTTTAAGCTTTTCAACAACTGGTGCTTTCTCCCCCTATCATCTACCCGGAGACAATATTGAGACAATTAATCCTGAAATTATGGAAGATATGTGCAAACTTTTACTTCTTACTACAATCAGGATGGCTAACAGTCCCGAACAGATAATCCAGGCTAAATGAAAAAAATATATATAAAAGAAGTTCAGAAACATCTGCAGCAGTTTTGCAGGAAGGAAAATGATATCCTCACTGAAAACGACATCCTGCACCTGCCGGGAATTGTTCAGAAATATCTTCATTTTACCGGATCAGTCGGCAGGGAAAAGGTCTGGAATTTCCGTGCCGCATTCAAAGGAGGCATCCGTGGTAAATCAGACGAACCGTTTATGAAACTCCGGTCCGAACAATATAATTTCTTTGAAAAACCCACTCGCCTGTTTTACATAGTTGCAAAAAAAGGCGGCATCCCGGCAAAAGGAATACATATCTACAAGAACGCTTCTGCAATAATGAGAATAAAAATACTTGGCTTGTTCACTGTTGTTGACGCACATGGCATTGAAATGGACAAGGGTGAAACAGTAACCGTGTTCAACGATATGTGTGTTATGGCTCCTGCATCACTTATCGACAAAAATATAAGCTGGACTGAAGTTGACACACATACTGTAAAGGGTACTTTTACAAATAACAATATCACTATTAGCGCCGTGCTTTATTTTGACAGTGAAGGCCGGCTTTTAAACTTCATAAGCAAAGACAGGTACGAAACAACTGATGGGAAAACTTATATGAATTATCAATGGGAAACACCTCTTCTCAGGTACAGATCTTTCAACGGTTATAATCTGGCTTCTGAGGCCAGGCTGATATATAAACATCCCGAAGAAGATTTTTGTTACGGGGAATTTGAACTTGAGAGCATTGAGTATAACTGCAGGGAATTCAGATTATAATTATTGACTATCAGGAATTTATAATAAACCTGATACCGGCTCCCCGAGAATCCTGACTATCGCCCGGAAAGATACTGTTCGTTCATCTCTACATTGATCCTGCCAATCATGTTTTTTTATCATGTTTCAAAATCTGCCTTATAATAATAATAGCTTTGCAAATGATAAGCTATTTTTGTGAATTCCGGTACAAAACAGAATAAAATTTGAAATGGAAAGCAACAGTAATCCGGTTGAAAAGCATATTGTATTTTGTAATTGCCAGGGAAACAATACTGACAGGACAAAATCTGAGAAGATAAAGCAGTATCTGCAGACTCTTCCGGTCAGAGTGACAATCCTGTCTGATTTCTGCGGCCTTGCTGCAACCAGGGCCGGCAGCCTCAAGGGGCTCTTCTCCGAAAAGGAAGAGGTGATAATACTGAGCTGCCACAGGCGCACTATGACCCTTCTTTTTGAAAGCATATCTTCAATTACAGGAGAATTAATGGCCCCGGCTTTTATTAATCATATAAATTCTGAAACAGAATACACTGAAAACGAGATAAATAAATTTCTTTCTTCATATAGCAGCAGACATTCATTTACAGAGATATCTGAAGACAGCGGCTGGCCGTCGTGGTACCCGGTAATTGATTATAACAGGTGTACATCATGCGGACAATGTGCCGACTTCTGTCTTTTTGAAGTTTATGAAAAAACTCCGGGAAGAGTAAATGTGATAAATCCTCATGGATGTAAAAACCAGTGTCCCGCATGCGCAAGGATCTGTCCTGCAACAGCCATAATTTTTCCAAAATACAAAAATGGTGGAGCGATAGGCGGTTCTGATAATATTGATGAGCAGTCAGAAAATGACAGAAGGGCAAAGGATGTTGAAAACATACTAGGGAATGATATTTATACTACCCTGAGAAACCGCGAAATAAAACGACGCTCAATTATAAAGGAGGAAGCCATGAAGAAGGCTCTTGCGGAAAGGGAAAATATGCTGAAACAGAGTGGTATGCAAAAAATCTGATCAGATGTCAGTATTCAGAAATTTCATAAAAGTCAATGGCCGCTGCCGGAGAAAATTTCTCATAAATATGGGATTGAAAGGTCTTACCGGCATAATGAGGTTCCGGAAGAGAAGCCGCAAAGGGATGGTCTTTCCTGCTTTTCAGTTCATATCAATAACCAATGACTGTAACCTTGGCTGCCAGGGCTGCTGGGTAGAGACAAAGGGAACAAAGATCTATATGAAACCGGAAAGGATTGAATCAATAATTAAAGCGGGAAACAAACAGGGATCATATTTCTTTGGCATTCTTGGCGGAGAACCGCTTATGCACAAACAACTTCCGGAAATATTTGTGAAATACCCCGGCTCATATTTCCAGCTGTTCACAAATGGGACACTTTTCACCAAAGACCTTGCAATATCACTGAAGAAAGCCGGAAACGTCACTCCTCTTTTCAGCCTTGAGGGTGACGAAGATGTGGCCGATATAAGACGAGGCGGAAACAACATATATAAAAGAACCCTTGACGCCGTCAGAACTGCAACAAAAGAAGGCCTTATTACAGGAGTGGCAATAAGTGTCTGCAAATCAAATATCGACATGGCGCTCTCCGAAAGTTTCGTAAAGATGCTCCATGACCTGGGTGTTATATATATATGGTATTACATTTACAGACCTTCAGGAAGCAAACCATGCTATGAACTGGCTCTTAATCTGGAGGAAATCACCAGACTGAGAAGCTTTCTTGTTGAAGGAAGAACAAGGCTGCCTATGGTTCTCATCGATTCATACTGGCATTCAGACGGACAACCATTTTGCCCTGCTGCCGACGGGCTGAGTCATCATATTAATCCTTCAGGCGACATTGAACCATGTCCGGTAATTCAGCTTGCTGCGGAGAATATTGAAAAGGGCAAAATTGAGAACATATATGAAAGCTCAGATTTTCTGAAAGACTTCAGGAAGCAGATAAAAGGCAGAACGCAGGGTTGTATACTGATGGAAGATCCCGCATGGCTTAAGTCATTTTCGGAAAAGCACAAGGCTGCGAATTCATCAATGCGAGATACTTACCTGAATGACCTTGAATCGGCGCCGAAAATAGTCAGTCATGGTTCTGCTCCCGTGATTCCTGAAAAAAGTCTTCTTTACAGGCTGGCGAAAAAGACAGCCTTCTTTGGAATGGGTTCATACGGATGATTTTAAACTGAAATGATGTCAGAAAAGATAATATCGCTTGTTGTACCGGCCGAAAACAGTTTCAGGGAAGAAATCCGGAGAAGCGCTGATGAGTTTCTCAGTGCAAATCCGACTGAACCGCCTGTATCATTCAACAGGCTTTCAGAACTTGCAGGCAAACTGCTTTCTGAAAATAAATGGGATGATGAGCTGAAAGCCTTCACAATGGTTTGTTGCGGCAATGCCGTCTGGAGACCCATTGTTGAAACTATACCATATCACAAACGAATGCTGCTTCTCCCCCATTGCCTGAAGAACAGCCGGAAGTGCACAGCTCCCGAGGATGAATTCGGGCTTTTATGCAGGGAGTGCGGGAACTGCAACATTCCGGAATTTATACAGGAAGCCGAAAGACTGGGATACATCACAATTGTTGCCGAAGGGACAACTATAGCATCACAGCTTGTTGAAAGTGGCAGGGTTGATGCCATAATTGGCGTTGGCTGCATGGAAACACTGCAGAAAATATTCAGGGAAGTTAGCAATTTTGCAGTACCTGCTATCGGTGTACCACTTATTTCTTCGGGCTGCACCGACACAATAGCTGATAAAAAGTGGATAATGGAGGAATTAGGTAATTACAGGAACAATGAAAATTTACATCTTGTAAACCTGAATGACCTAAGGGGCAAAATAGAATCCTTATTCGCTGAAAATGAGATCATCCGACTGTTAAATATTTCACAGAACCCCGCTGATGCAATTATTCTGGAACTTATGCTTGCCGGTGGAAAACGTATTCGTCCCCTGCTAACGGCTCTTGCATATCAGACATACAGCAAAAACAATGACCCGGAGCTGCTTAAACTACTAGCCGTTTCAATAGAATGTTTTCACAAGGCCTCGCTTGTACACGATGACATTGAGGATGGCGACGAGTTCAGGTATGGAAAACAGACACTGCATGCAAGGCATGGCATACCGGTTGCTGTCAACACTGGAGACCTTCTTATCGGTGAAGGATACAGGCTGCTTTCAGATTGTAAAATTGATTGCAGAATAAAGTCAGACTGCATAAAAACAGCTGCAGAAGGTCACAGGGCAATGTCGGCAGGACAGGGATATGAACTGATGGCCCGGAAGAACAACATCATACCATCAGTTACAGAAGTCCTGAGAATTTTTGAGAATAAAACAGGACAGGCTTTTAAAGTTTCACTGCTTACCGGCGCCATTGCCGGAGGAGCAGATAGTGGTTCAACCGAGATCCTTTCCCGCTTCAGCCTGATGACCGGGATTGCCTACCAGCTTAAGGATGACCTTGAGGACCTCAGCGATAAAAACAGTGCAGGACTCAGAAATCCCTCAGTACTCATTTCAATGCTTGCTGAAAAGGCAGGTCCTGAAAAACATGATTCAATAGTAAATGCTGTCAGAAACAACAGTAATGATGAATTACGCATTATGCTTGATGAATATGGAATTGGATCAGATGCTGAAGACATGATAAGGGAATTTCTCGGCAATATAAATGCCTGTCTTTCGGAAGTAAAAAATCTTCCTTTAAAACTCGCCCTCCATGAGATCGTTGGAAAGACATTCAGCAAATATCTCTAAGCTCTTTCTGAGACCATACCTGAGGAAATTTGAGACACAGAGTCCGGCTGTTGTTCTCAGAAAATCACTTGCTCTTCTTGATCCCGGTACAATAAACGATATTAAAAAATTTGTTGCAGACAGACAACACCCTTCCGGAGGCTTTACTGACAGGGCAGGTAAAGCTGACCTGTATTACTCACTTTTCGGCTTTTATCTTGCCCAGGCTCTTGAAATGAATGACATTCTTCAGGGCACCGGTGAATTTGTGAGGAATGAAACAGGAAAGTCAATGCCAACAGGTGTGAATCTGAAATGTGCCGCCATCCTTGCCAATGAACTTACAGACGACAAAAAGCTGATCAGGAAACTATTAAAGAATGTACGCCGGGAATTTATGGAGCATAAAGCAAAGCAGGCTGAATACGGTGCCTTCCTGGATCTTCTTGTCTCTTATCGGACAGGAGATTACATTCAGGCACTGAGAATAAGAAAGCACCTCAGCAAGCTTAATGATCCCGGAGCATTGCCTTCAACTGTTTTAGCCGCACTTATTGTGCTGCACTCCTCTTTCAGCAAACCTGTGGCAGAGCTTCAGGACAGGCTTACCGTACAATTCTACTCAGGAGGAGGATTCAGGGCCCTTAAGAACACTGCCACCACTGATTTACTGTCAACTGCAGCATCTCTCTATGCTCTCCGTTTTTCTGAATATGATCTGACAATAATCAAACCTGAATGCCTTGATTCTATAGATTCACTCTTTAAGGAAGGAGGCTTTTGCGGTAATAAACTCGATGAAGAGACTGACCTTGAATATACTTTTTACGGTTTACTTGCACTTGGTTCACTGGCTGACTGACAATGAATAATACAAACATAGCTGATATCTATTCCGGACTCTGCATCCGCCTGAAGAATGAGATGAATTCAGAAGGATTCTGGACAGGTGAATTGTCATCAAGCGCCTTATCGACTGCAGTTGCTATTACGGCACTTAAAATAAACGGGAATCCTGATGATTGGAAAATAATCAATAACGGACTGGAATGGCTTCTCAGGAATATTAATGATGACGGTGGTTTTGGTGATACGCCGGAATCAATAAGTAACGTCAGTACAACACTGCTCAGCTATGCAGCAATAAATTATTGTCAGACAAACGGGAACGGAGCTGGAAGCATCAAAAGGATGAAAGAATGGCTGGCTTTTAACGGTATATTACTTGATCTTGAATCAATTACGAAGTCAATTCTTCGGTTTTACGGTAAAGACTACACATTCTCAGTACCTATACTTGCAATGCTCACCGTTTGCAATGTGATTCCGCGGGAATCAGCAAGGCACATTCCGGGACTCCCTTTTGAGCTTACACTGCTTCCACAGTCATTGTACAGGTTCTTCAACCTGAGGGTTGTCAGCTATGCCTTGCCTGCACTAATTGGCGTTGGCATCTTTCTTCTTAAACAGCAAAACAGTAAAAATCCTGTCAGCTTTCTCAGGAGTCTATTTATTAAGCCTGCCATTGACAGGTTAAACAAACTGCTGCCTGAAAGCGGTGGTTTCCTTGAAGCAATACCACTTACCGGCTTTGTTGCCCTGTGCCTCATTGCAAGCAACAGACCTGACAACAAAACTGTAACAAAAGGCCTTGAATTCCTGAGGCTTCAGCAACGCAAAGAAGGAGGATGGCCTATTGATACCGATCTTTCAACATGGGTTACCACACTCACAATAAAGGCTCTGGGCAAAGATCTCAGGAAAAACCTGAATGAAGAACAGTCAGGCAGGCTGAGAAAGCACATACTCGCACTTCAGTATAAGTCAGTGCACCCCTTCAATGGTGCAAAGCCGGGAGGCTGGGGCTGGACAAGTCACTCAGGCTCAGTACCTGACGCTGATGACACACCGGGCGCCATACTTGCCCTGCTTGAAATGTTTACAGGTTCTGATGATGAGATTAAAGCGGTACTGCGTGGCTGTGAATGGCTTACTGAATTGCAGAATAAAGATGGAGGCTTTCCTACATTCTGCAAAGGCTGGGGCCGGCTTCCCTTTGACAAAAGCTGTGCTGACCTTACAGGCCACGCACTGCTTGCTATGCTAAAATCCCTCTGTGAAATTGATAGTATGCCGGCAGCTCTCAGGAAAAGACTGACAGTCAGTATAAATAAGGCTGTCGCCTATCTGGAAAGACAGCAGATGAAAAACGGTTCGTGGCTGCCATTATGGTTTGGAAATCAGCTTACTGAAACAAAAAGCAATCCTGTTTACGGCACAGCAAAAGTGAGCATTTACCTAAGCGATTGCCTTAATCTGAATCTTCCGGATAAAAAATTGAAAAACAATCTGTCCGTAATGCTTGAAAAGGCACATGCATACCTTATCAGTAATCAGAATACTGATGGCAGCTGGGGAGGTGAAAAAGATGTTGAGGGAACAATTGAAGAAACATCACTTGCAATAAGTGCCCTGGCAGCTATAGATGAAGCTGCCTGCCTGAAGGGACTTCAATGGCTCGACAGAAATTCCGGAATGAAAGCTTCACCAATAGGGCTTTACTTTGCCATGCTGTGGTATGATGAAAAAATGTATCCAATGATATATTATACTGAAGCTTGCAGAAGACTGTTAATTAAATAACAATACTTACTCAAGGTTAGGTTTGGTTCTGTAATCAGAAGGTGTGATCCCTGCAATCCTTTTAAAATATTGTGAGAAGAAAGACTGGTTTGAAAAATTCAGATAATCAGATATTTCCTGGATGCTCATATCGGAATATTTCAGCAGGTTTTTCGCTTCCATTATAACACACTCATTTATCCATTCCATGACAGATTTTCCACTGGTCCTTTTAATCAGGGAAGTCATGTATTTAGGTGTTATATAAAGCTTTGCCGCATAAAATTCAAGACTCCTTTCAGATTTGAAATTCTGCCTGAGAAGAGACATGAATTTGTTATAATATTCCTCGTTACGCTTATTAACATTTTCCGACTCTCCGCTCTGAGTCTGCAGGTAAGCGCTCAGATAGGAACAGGCTTTGTATGTAATCAGATTTATGTAGCTCATCACTATTTCATTGCAATAGTCCTTCCCCTTAAATTCCTCCATTTCAGTTTTCAGGGAAAAAAATGCTTCCTGCAGCGATATTGCCTCATGTTGTGTAAGTCTGACACAAGGATTCTTCTGAATTCCCAGGAAAACTGAAAGCACATTATTATAGTTCAGATTGAATTTCCTGATAAAATCGTCATCAAAAGCCATCAGGTATAATTTGCATTCACTCCAGCCGCTCAGATTGATAATATCCTTGGGCATACTGACATAGAGACAGTTTTCCTCAACTTTATACTGCTTAAGATTTGACACCAGCTCAACACTGCCTCTCACACAAAGCATGGCAATGTATGCATCTATCCGGCAGGGATATCTGAACTTTTCAAGTTTTCTGTCGGAATCCGAATCAATCTGTGCAAGGAAACATCCAAGATAGTCCTGGTATTCTTCTTCAGACAACAGATCCATCTTACTCAGAGTATCAAGAGAAAAGCTTATGAAACCCTTATCATCCATTGCAATCTTACAAATTTACGACAAATATTAAAATATTTTAGAATAATATTATCTATCAGATTGCTTTTTTCGACTAATTGAATAATTATTCCGTTAAGTAGAACTATACTATTTACTGTCTGTATCCCATTTTTGCAGAGCAAAAACAAATTATAAAACAATGAAAAAAATCTCTTTGAGATCAGTTGCAGTAATAACAGGCATTTCTGTTGCCTTATTGAACAGCTGCACCGGTAAAAATCAGCCATCCGGCAATGAAACGGTAATAAAAGTTGAAATAGATACAATTCAGGAATCGGATGAAGTAAGCAAGGTGGAATATGTTGGGATAATTGAAGAAAAATCTTCCGTAGCCCTTGGATTTCCTGTTCTTGGCACAATTGAAAGAATATATGTTTCAGAAGGTGAGTTCATCCGCAGGAATCAGCTTCTTGCCACACTCGACAAGGCTTCTGCAAAAAGCATGTTCGAAGCAGCCGAAGCCACACGTAAACAGGCACAGGATGCTTATGACAGGCTGAAATCGATATACGACAAAGGCAGCCTGCCTGAAATTCAGATGATTGATATTGAAACCAAGCTTCATCAGGCCAATTCATCGTTTGAGCTGGCAGAACGGAATCTGAAAAACTGTGACCTGTATGCTCCTTCTGAAGGAGTTGTCGGCCAGAAAATGGCAGAGGCTGGTGAATATGTTATTCCAGGAAAAACTGTTCTTACAATTCTGGACATCAGTACTGTTAAGGCAAAGTTTTCTGTGCCTGAAAATGAAATTTCAGAAATCACTTCGGGTTGCAATGCAGAAATTACGGTATCAGCACTGGGAAATAAAAAATTCACTGGCAAAAAGATTGAAAAGAATGTAGTTGCAAATCCCATATCCCACACATATCCTGCACATGTTATTCTCAGCAATCCGGGTAAAGAACTTCTTCCCGGCATGGTATGCAATGTTGAGCTGGGCATGTCGAAAATATCAAAGGGCATAATTGTTCCTATAAGCATTGTTCAGACAACTGCTGACAACAGGAAGTTTGTCTGGACAGAAAAGGAAGGAACTGCAAAGCGTACCTATGTTACAACAGGTGCTGTCAGGGGAAATGGTGTTGAAATTATTTCCGGCCTCACAGCAGGTGACAGAATTGTAAGAGAAGGTTTTCAGAAAATAAGTGAAGACGATAAAATAGCAGGAAAATGAATCGAAAATACAGTATTATAGAATGGTCGATGAAGCATAGCTCCATCATCTTCCTGCTTGTCGGAATACTTGTTGTTTTCGGAGTAACAGCACTCATTGTTATGCCAAAACAGGAATTTCCGGGTTATACTATCAGGCAGGGTATAATTATAGGTGTTTATCCGGGGGCAACAACAGGGGAGGTTGAGAAGCAGCTTGCAGAACCTCTTGAAAAATTCCTGTTTGCCTATCCCGAAGTTAAACGAAGCTATACAACAACAACCTCGAAGAACGGATTATGTTACACCCTTGTTGAACTTAACGACAATGTAAAGAACAAGGATGAAGTATGGTCAAAGATAAAGCACGGGCTTACAACTCTTAAAATGGAGCTTCCATCAGGAGTTCTGGCACTTATTGCCCAGGATGACTTCGGAGATGTATCAGCCCTGCTTATTGCAATTGAATCAAAATCACGTACATACTCCGAGCTTAAGCAATATGCCGACGAACTTGTACACAGCCTTCGCCGTATAGAATCTGTCTCCAATCTCCGCATGTACGGGGTTAAGGAAGAACAGGTTACTGTTTATGCCGACAGAAAGAAACTTACTTCCTATGGTATAAGCGAGAAACTTATAATGTCTGAAATATTCAGCCAGTCACTTGCCCCTGGAGGAAGCATAAAAAATGATGAGGTGCATGTTCCCGTTCACTTCAATCCAACCTATACAAGCATTAAGGAAATTGAAGACCAGATAATCTTTACTGATCCGTCCGGCAACATGATACGTGTAAAGGATGTTGCAAAGGTTGTAAGGGAATATCCTGACGAGGGAAGTTATATCACGTATAACGGAAATCCCTGCCTTATCCTGTCTGTTGAAATGAGGGAAGGATTCAACATAGTAAAATTCGGGAAAGATGTAAGCAATACTATCTCAGAGTACAAGGAAAGGGAACTGCCTGAGGATGTTACTGTAAGCCGGATTACGGATCAGTCGGAGGTTGTAAAAGGATCCGTGGTTTCATTTCTCCGCGACCTGATCCTTGCAATTATTGTGATAATAATTGTAATAATGATCCTCTTCCCCTTAAGTTCAGCCCTTGTTGCTGCAATTGTCATCCCCCTGAATGCATTTATCTCGGTTGGAATAATGTACCTCTTTGGCATTCCGCTGAATACAGTCACGCTTGCTGCACTTGTTGTAGTTCTTGGGATGACAGTTGATAATTCAATAGTAATAATCGACGGCTATATCCACTGCCTTAAAAACGGTTCCACCCCATGGGAAGCAGCACTTGAGAGCGCGCATAAGTATTTTATGCCGATGTTCCTTGCAACAAGCTGTATCTGCCTTATCTTCTTCCCTCTGCTCATCCTCTTCAAGGGTCAGATGGCTGAATTCCTGTACTTCTTCCCCTTTACATTCACAATAAACATGATGATGTCGCTTATACTCGCGGTGGTAGTGATTCCCATCCTCGAAGTGGCACTTATAAAACCGAAGAAAATAGACGTCAATAATCCCGAAAGGAAGACAATAACTGAAAAAGTACACGATGTATATGTAAAACTGCTTGACTGGAACTTCCGTAATCCGTGGCTTACTGCTTCAGCAGGAGCTATTTCAATTGTAGCTGCTGTTGCCCTTATGCCTCTGATCAAGTTCAGGATGAATCCTGTCGCTGACAGGAATCAGTTTGCGGTAGAAATCTATCTGCCCGACGGAACTCCTCTGGCAAAAACTGTAACGATCGCTGATTCAATGAGGACAATCCTTTCAGAGGACAGCAGGGTAAAGTCAATCACCCAGTTCAACGGAATGTCATCACCGCGTTTTCATATTGCTTATGCACCGAAAATGCCTTCTGACAGCTATGCACAGTTCATTGTAAACACAGGTTCGTTCAAGGAAACAGAAGCAGTTCTGGATGAATATACTGATAAATATGCCCACTATTTTCCGCAGGCATATATCAAGTTTAAACAAATTGATTTTCAGCATGTTCCTTCTTTTGAATTTCGCTTCTACGGTGAAAACAGTGAAGAACTGAAAAAAGCTGCAGACCTTCTTTCGGCCAGGATGCGTGAAATGCCGGAGCTTACAAATGTCCATACCGACTGGGGCAATATGCTTCCTGTAATGGATGTTGAATTGAAGCCTGTTGCTTCTTCTCAGCTTGGCGTGACAAGGGCTGTCACAGCTGCCAACATCCTGCTTGCAACTGATAAATTCAACATTGGTACGATAACCGAAAACCATAAAAACACACCTATTGTGCTTAAAACTGATGAGGCTACAGGCAAACCTCCTCTTGAGAACTTTGCAGACACTTATATTGCCACAGTCATTCCGTCGGTAAGCGTACCTCTGCGCCAGGTTGCCGATATCACTCCAAAATGGGAGGAAAACACGATTATGCACAGAAATGGCATGAGGACAATAACAGTTACTGCCGACACCAAAAGAAATGTTATCCCGGCAAAACCACTGAAACACATCCAGGAAATCATTGAGAATGAAATAGTTCCTTCGATGCCTGAAAGTGTTAAGTATCAGGTGGGAGGAGAACCAGAATATAACAGGGACAACCTCCTTCCAGTAATCTGGGCCATCCTTGCCGCCTTTGCAGTGATATTCTTCTTTTTCCTATTCACTTACGGCAAATTCAAACTGACATTTATTTCCCTGTTTACATTGATGCTGTTTCTGTTTGGTGCAGTTTTCGGCCTCTGGGTTTCAAACCTTACAGTCGGAATTACATCTGCCCTTGGTATAATTGGCTTATTCGGACTTACTGTAAGAAATGTAATTCTCATGTTCCAGCATGCCGAGGAACGATATTTAAAGGATGGCTGGCCGGCAAAAGAAGCTGCCTATGATGCAGGGAAAAGAAGGATGATCCCTATCTTTCTCACTTCTGCTGCTGCCTCGGTTGGCGTTATTCCGATGATTATAAGCGGCAGCTCATTCTGGGCTCCTGTTGGAGTAATAATTTTCGCAGGCGGAGTATTCCTTTTGCTGATGACAATAACAATTCTCCCTGTGCTTTACTGGAAACTTAATGAAAAGAAAAAATGAAGAAGCTATTATATATCCTCCTGTTTATTCCGGTTGTAATATACGGTCAGACTGCCGCTTATACCCAACCAGGTAAAACAAATGCACCGGATGGAAATTCAAATACAGGGCTGAGCCTTGATTCATGCAAATCACTGGCTCTTACAAACAATTACAAGATAAAAGAATCAGCAAGTGAAGTATCACAGGCTGAACAGGTGAAGAAAAGCGCCTTCACTGCATATTTTCCGAAAGTATCAGCCGGATTCAGTGCAGTAAAAATGAGTGACTACCTTGTCAAGAGCTCAATACCACAGATGAACCTTCCTGTATATGACGGTAATCCGGCAAATATTCCTCTTGCAACCCAGTTCACTTATTTCCCGGGAATGCCCCTGAACCTTATCGACTATATGAACTTCGGCTTTGCAATGGCTGCACAACCGGTTTTCATGGGAGGCAGGATATACTATGGAAACAAGCTTGCAAGAACCGGATATGAGATCAGCAGTGAAAAGAAACTGATGACGGAAACTGAGGTACTTGTAAAAACCGAGGAACTTTACTGGAACATTAAAGCGCTTACTGAAAAGCTTGTCACAATCGACAGTTACATGAAACTGCTTGAAAACCTGAATCATGATGTGACTCTGGCTTACAATGCAGGTCTTGTTCAGAGGACAGATCTTCTTAAGGTTCAATTGAAACAAAATGAGCTAGAGGGCAACAGGTTAAAACTGACAAATGGTATAACCTTAAGCAAAAAAGCTCTCTGTCAGCATATTGGCATTCAGTACGACAGCACTTTAATGCTTACTGATAAAATTTCAGTTACAGAAAATCCTGTCGACCTGTATGTCAGCCCTGAAGAGGCAGTAAAAAACAGGAATGAATACAGGATACTCGAAAAAGCTGTACAGGCAGAGGAATTACAGAAAAAGCTAGCAATCGGTGAAAACATGCCTCAGCTGGCTGTTGGTGTGGCAGGAGTATATACTGATGTGATGGATAAAACCGACCAGCTTGGTATGGCCTTTGCCACTCTTAATATCCCTTTAAGTGACTGGTGGGGAGGGTCACATAAGATAAAACAGAGCAAGGCAAAAGTTGAATATGCCGGTTACAGGTTAAATGAAACAACAGAGCTGTTATCGCTGCAGATCACCCAGGTACAGAATGAACTGAATCAGAACTACTTCTATATAGGCAATGCTGAAAAATCAGTGGCCCAGGCACAGGAAAACCTTAAGGTCACAAAAGACAATTACGATGCCGGAATAACCGGGATGTCAGATCTTCTTGAAGCTCAATCGGTATATCAGGCAGCACTTGACAGTCTTACAGAAGCAAAGTGCAATTACCAGGTGTCGAGGGCAAAATATAAGCAGGCAATAAACGATTATAAATAGCATCAGTCTTCAGGGATACTGTCTTTGCGACTTTACGCCTCTGCAAGAGAAAGAGGCGCAAAGTCGCAAAGGCATTATCATATCTTGTAATTATTTGTTCTGCATACCCATTTAAATCTTCGAACAGACTGGAGCATAATTTCGACCAGATTTTTCACATGCAATCTACAAGAGATTTCTGTTTTCTTATTTATTTGTTATTCTGTTATTTACAAGCCTTACTACAACATATTAAATTAGAATATCATTGCAATATTTTAGAATACGAATATTTGCATATATATTAGCCGCTGAAATAACAGAAAAAGTAACAAATAACATTATTATGCTTCTGCATCAGCAATTTGTGAAAATGGCCAAAAAATATCCGGGTAAACTGGCCATAAAAGACAAAACCACTAAAAAGGATGTCACTTACGAAAGAGCTCTTATTGCAGCTCTCATTTTAAGTTCAAAATTTGAGAAGTATGATAAGGGTTTCATAGGGATCATGATACCAACTTCGGCAGGTTGTGCGCTTGCAAAAACAGCTGCACTTATGAGCGGAAGGATCCCTGTAATGATAAACTATTCCACAGGAGCAGAGGCAAATGCAAAGTATGCACAGAAAAAATGTCATTTCAAGACAATAATTGTCTCAAAGGCCTTGCTTGAAAAAATAAGCTGTCCTTTTGTTGAAGGAATGGTATATATTGAAGATATAATGGCAGGAATCACTTCTTTCGACAAGATCAAAGCTGCCCTGAAAGCCAAAATGCCTGAAAACATTCTCCTCAGCATGATACATAAGGGACAGGAGGACGATACTTGTGTAATATTGTTCACCAGCGGAAGTGAGAAGGACCCGAAAGCTGTACAGCTCACACACAAGAACATATCATCGAACATTATAAGCTTCGGGACCATGATTGGCCTTACAAGCGATGATATCATCCTCGCGAACCTTGTTTTCTTTCACGTATTCGGACTAACCGTTGACCTGTGGGTGCCTTTTGTTTATGGAATGACAATGGTTACATATTCAAATCCTCTTGATTTTCAGGCTGTAAGCAACATTGCGCGGGAGGAGAAACCTACAATTATGGTCGGCACTCCGAGCTTCTTCTGGGGCTACCTCCAGAAATCTGAACCGGGCGACTTCAAGTCATTACGCCTTATGATTGCAGGAGCAGACAAAACGCCTGATTCCCTCAGGGAAGGATTTATGAAGAAGCATGGCTCACAACTCCTTGAAGGCTATGGTGCAACAGAAACTTCACCTGTAATTTCTGTTAACACGCCGGCGGAAAACAAACCGGGTAGTATAGGAAAAGTTATCCCCGGTGTCCAGGTCAGGATTGAGAATCTTGATACAGGAGAAAACTGCAAAACCGGTGAAACAGGAAAAATAATGGTCAAGGGAGACCTGGTGATGAAGGGCTACTATGATGACAAGGAACTTACAGATGAGGTTCTTAGGGATGGCTGGTACAATACCGGTGACATGGGCTACTTCGACAGTGATGGTTTTCTTTATCATGCCGGGAGATTCAAGCGTTTTGCCAAGATCGGAGGAGAAATGGTTTCTCTTGTGAAGGTGGAAAACATAATGGAAAAATATCTGCCTCAGGGTGTCATCTGCTGTGTTGTTGATATACCTGATGACAAAAAGGGTTCATACATTGTTGCAGCAGTATCAGCCGAGGTGCACAAAATGGAAATTCTAAGGAAGCTGATGAATGATCTTCCGTTAATTGCCCTGCCAAGGGAATTCATTGTTCTTGAATCAATACCAATGATGAGTACAGGCAAGGTAGACTTCAGGACAGTCACAAAAATTGTGACTGAAAAAATGGCAAGAAACCAGTAATTGTGAGGAATCAGACTTTTAGCTTACCAGTCAGGCTACAGTCTTCCGATTTCTCTCCACATCTTTAATTCTTCTGCATACCTGTCGTTTAAGACTGTGCACCTGGAGTCAATGCGCATTGTACCCCCTTTCTCAAGGTCATATTCAGGCCATGCAGGTACATCTTTAGCTGAGGGTTTCCCTGTCCGTGCGAATGAGGTCCAGAGCTCTGCCATGTTATGTGATGCAACAAAGCGCTCCGGTCTCGACCCTGCCCAGTAGCTTGTACCTGCAGAACCATCTTTCTGTGGCTGTTCATTGTAGAATTTAAAGGAGATATCAAGCACATGGGGAGAGCCGAGTGGATAATCAGTGCCGGGAATCAAAACTTCTGACTTATATCCAAGGTTGTAAAGGTAAGCAGGCGCTCCTTTCTGCCTGGTTTTTCTTTCAGCAATTGCAAGCGATCCAAGCCCCATCATGTTCATCGACATAATAGCAACCAGGATATCTGTTGCTGAAGCTTCAGGACGTGTTTTCCTGTAGGTGCCTATGATCTTTTCTGCATCTTCACCGAACTGAGGCTTCATCTTGTCTGTAAGTGTTTCAAAATCAGCATTGAAAATACTTTTATCGCCTGACATCATTCCGAAGAAGGTAAATTCATCTTCATTCCAGCCTACAATAAGAGGCTTATCCTTTGAGATCTCCGGTGCAACAGGATCAAAAGGATGAGCAGGCAGAGCCACACCGTCAACAACCGGAGAAAATCCTCCCGGTGATGATTCCATAATGCCTCTTTTCTTGTTATTGCTATCATGCCGTGCTGCAAGTGAAGGCAGTTTTCCCTGCATTTCAAGCAGGGTAATGACAGGAACATCAAGCAGCTTCTTCCAGTTCTGCCTGTCAATATTAAGCTCCTTAAGAAGCATTGCAGTTGTCTGAGCTGCAACATCACGCGGAGTCATGCGCACGCCCGGACCGCTCTCAATTGAAGCTTTATTGAAATAGGGTGCTGCTGCCGGCATTGCATAAAGGCATGAGGTCTTTGCACCTCCGCCCGATTCACCGAATATCATGACATTTGAAGGGTCCCCTCCAAATGAAGAAATGTTTTTGTTAACCCATGCCAGACCATCAGCTATATCGAGCATTCCATTGTTCCCCGAACCAGCATAATCCGGACCTCCAATATCATCAAGAAACAGGAAACCCATTAAACCGAGCCGATGATTAGTTTCTACAACAACTACATCAAAAAAGCGTGCGAGGTTGGCTCCATCCTGGGAAACAGAACCACCAGATCCGGTGGTGAATCCTCCACCATGATTATAAAACATTACCGGCCTTTTCCTGTTATCATTTGCCGGTGTCCAGACATTCAGGAAGAGACAATCCTCAGCCGGATCGGGCTCATTAAGACCGTAAGTTTGCTTCGGTGGCTGAATTGCAGGATTTCCCAGCCTTAGTGCATCCCTTACTCCCGTCCAGGATTCAAGCGCCGCCGGCCTTCTGAAGCGCCTGTCACCCGAAACCTTTCCGGCGTACGGAATACCTCTGAAAATATTCACACCCTCAGTCCTCAGACCCCTTATCCTGCCATGTGCAGTCTCAACAGTCACATAATCAATGGCATTCTGGTCCGGACATGAAAATGCCGGTTTTGAAAGGACCGCTGCTGCTGAGGCAAGTGAGATCCTTGTTAAAAACTGTCTGCGGTTAATCATTGTCGGTTTTTATTTTAAAGATAGACATTTTAAAAATCCAATTTACCGGCATTTGATTTTCTAAGTATCCGATTATAACCTGGCTGTCTCAGGAGAAATATCCCTCCAGGTCCATAAAAGTGAAATACAATTTCAGATGAGATGAACAATAGAATTATTGCGTTGTTTAATTGTCTTATATTTTATCTCTTTCATGATATCGGCATACGACAATGCAAAAGATCAGACTTTTGCGCATGATTTTTCTGTCATAAGTAAACGGTTCCTGACAGATAGCACCTTTGTGCTCAGGTTTACCAGGAATAATCTCAGGTTTAAAGCTGGTCAGCACCTTATTGTCGGCCTGAAAGGTGAGATGGACCAGAGGGAATACTCCATATACAGCGCTGAGAAAGATGAGTATCTTGAGATCCTAGTAAAAGAGGTAAAGGAAGGCAATATCTCGGTGAAGCTTAAAGAAAGCAGACCCGGAGATATGCTTCAGGTAAACGGTCCTTTTGGCTCATTCTGCTTACAACCTTCAGACATCAGATCGGGAAAGTTTATTTTTGTTGCCACGGGCACAGGCATTTCACCCTTTCACAGCATTGTAAAATCCTATCCCGAAACAGATTACACGCTTATTCATGGTGTCCGGACAAGGGAAGAGGCTTATGAGAGCGATTCATTTGATAATGACAGGTACATTCTGTGCACCACACAGGACAGAAACGCTGATCATTACGGAAGAGTAACTACTTTCCTTCAGAAACACAGTATAACTCCCGGCACAATGTTCATGTTGTGCGGTAACGGAGGAATGATATATGAAGTCTATCATATACTCAGAGACAAGGGTGTTCAGCCACAAAATATAATCTCGGAAAGATATTTTTAGTAATTGCCCGTTTCCCCATATCGTCACCATATCCTGATACCCAACAGGAATTAAGTTTTCAAATTAATATGCTTTCATATTTTTATGATACTTCTTTTCAGTTAACTTTGTGTTCTTATTTTAACAATGAAACAGAAAGGTCAAATAAGAAGAAGGTATATTTTCACAAAGAATCTTGATTCCAATCTGACTGATATTTACAATGGTTTTAAGTTCACTGTTCAGTTCTTCAAGGAACTTTTCAGGAAGCCTTTCTACTTCAGGGAAACTGTAAATCAGACATTTGAAATAGGAATCAGGTCCCTGGGACTGATTACAATAACAGGTTTTATTGTTGGCTTCGTTTTTGTGAAGCAGTCGAGGCCCTCGCTTGAATCTTTCGGAGCAACATCATGGCTTCCGTCACTTATGGGTATTGCTACTGTCAGGGCTCTCGGTCCGCTTGTCACAGCTCTGATCACTGCAGGCAAAGTTGGTTCGGGTATAGGGGCAGAACTCGGATCGATGAAAGTTACAGAGCAGATTGATGCAATGGAAGTTTCAGCAATCAATCCCTTTAAATACCTTGTAGTTACAAGGGTTGTTGCAGCTACAGTATCTATTTGTCTTCTGGCGCTTTACTGCGATTTTGTTGAACTTCTCGGTTCATATATGAATATCAACTCTGTTGAAGGTATAAGCATCCAGACTTTTTTGCGCAATGCTTTCAGCTCTATTTATTTCCTTGATATTTTCACGAATGTCATAAAAGCTGCTACCTATGGATTTACAATCGGCATGGTAGGATGCTACAAGGGTTTCAATGCCACACAGGGCACACGCGGTGTAGGTATGGCTGCTAATAAAGCAGTTGTATTTTCAATCTTCCTTATTTTCATGGAAGAATTTATTATAGTACAGATTGTAAACTGGATCAGATATTTATAAGAAATGGGAAGTTTTATCTCAGATCCGGAAAAAGAAAAGCTTGAAACCGTCATATCGATTGAAGGTTTATACAAATCATTTGATGATCTGCAGGTACTCAGCGGTATTGACCTGATCCTTCACAGGCAGGAAAACCTGACTGTTCTAGGAAGGTCCGGGTCCGGCAAATCAGTTCTTCTGAAGATCATAACCGGATTGCTTAAACCTGACAAGGGAGATGTTTATGTCTTTGGAAAAAGAGTTGACAAAATATCGCTGACCGAACTGAATTCTCTCCGCCTGCGAATAGGCTTTTCATTCCAGAGCGGCGCCCTGTACGACAGTATGAATGTTTACCAGAATCTTGCCTTCCCTCTGACAATGAACTATAAAAACATTGACCGTAAGGAAGTTAAGAGATCGATTGAGGAGGTGCTTGATGCAGTTGCCCTGTCAGAAAAAATCTATCAGATGCCTGCTGACCTTTCAGGCGGACAAAGGAAGAGAATAGGCATTGCCAGGGCCATGATCACCAAGCCGGAAATTATGCTTTACGATGAACCCACGGCAGGTCTCGATCCGATAACAAGCGTGGAAATAATCGATCTGATAAATGAGGTTCAGCATAAGTATAATACAAGCTCAATTATTATCACGCACGACCTTACCTGTGCCAAGAACACTGGCAACAGGATAGCCATGCTTGGCGATGGCAAATTCCTGCAGGTAGGAAAATTCGATACTGTATTTTCGAGTGATGACGAAAGAATTAAAGGATTCTATAATTACAATTTTATACAATAGCTTATGAACGAAGCTACTCATAAACATTCTGTTGTTGTCGGACTTTTTGTAGTATTCGGACTCGCAATACTCATATCAGGAGTTCTGCTGCTTGGAAATCTTAACAAAAAGCTTCAGGACAGGATTAAGGTTGTTTCATACATTGACGATGTAAGCGGGTTACAGAAAGGAAATTACATCTGGTTTTATGGTGTAAGGGTCGGAACGGTAAGCCATGTATATCTTCGCGGCGCTGCAGGAGTTGAGGTGGTGATGGACATTGATGCAAAGTCAACCCAGTTCATCCACAAGGATGCCAGTGTCAAGCTTGGAACAGATGGATTCATAGGCAACAGGATCCTCATAATTTATGGAGGATCTGAAAAAGTTGCAACAGTTGAGGAGGGTGATACACTGACTTATGTTAAAACCCTGTCAACTGAGGATCTCATAACTACCCTGCAGGCAAACAATGAGAATCTTAAATCAATAACTGGTGATTTCAAGATAATAAGCAGGAAACTTGCAGAAGGTGAAGGCACTGTTGGTAAACTGCTTAATGATGATTCATTCTACAACAAAATAAATGCAACTGCAGGATCACTGCAGAATGTAGCAGCCAAAGCCCAGCAGCTGATTAATTCGCTTGCCTCTTATTCCGAAGGTCTGAAGAAGGAAGGCACACTTGCATACGAGCTTACTGCCGACACTGTTATATTCAGCAACCTCAGGGCTACAGTGACAAGGCTGAATCAGATTGCCGATACAGCATCAATTCTGATTTCAGATCTTAAGAAAGCTGAAAGCAATGCCAAAACTCCTATAGGAACACTTCTGCATGACGAGGAGACCGGAGAGGACCTGAGACAGACAATAAAAAATCTTGAAGTAACTACAATCAGGCTAAATGAGGATCTTGAAGGTCTTCAGCACTCATTTCCATTGAAACGATATTTCAAAAAGAAAGAAAAGAAGGAAAATAATTAAACTGGAGAGCTTCTTCTGTTCTGATTAGCGGAATCATTATTACATTATTGTTATGTGCACTTAATTTTTCATTGCTCAATACAAGACAGAGAGCTTTGCAAATAGCATGTGAACTCATTACCGAACTCAGTGAAAGCAAGGAACGTTTCCAGACAATTCTGAATTCTGCAGCAGAAGGTATCTATGGAGTCGACCTGAATTGCAGCTGCACATTTATTGTAACTTTGCCGGGAATTGAATATAAGGGTGGAAAAACTGAAATCAAATCAGCTGATAAAACGAAACCGGAAATTTCAGAAAAGGGAAGGATAGACAAAACCGGAATAAAAGATCTTAAGGGACTGGTATCAGAACTTGAAGGAGGTTTCCATAATGATTACCTCTTGCTTGAAGCAAGACAACCCATAAGTGAATTAAAAAGCTTTGGACAGGCTCTCATGGCTCTAGGGAAAAAACATTCCTGTAATCTGATATATGATTATGGTAAAAGCCTTTCCGATTCATCTGACAATTTTGATATTGAAGGCATGCTCAGGCTCATAAGAAAGTATCCGGAAAATCTTAGTATATTAAAGAATTAATCCCTTACAAACATTTTATATTATTTTTCGGACACCGATACTCAGTAATATCTCATACCCGATTGTGATTCAGGCTGAAATGCTGCTTACAATTAAATATATTTCTATGAAAAAGCACATTGCAATTTCAATTCTCCCAATTACCTTCCTGACTGTTGCAGCCCAGAACAGTTCTGAAATAATTCATAAGCAGGAAATCTACAAGAGCGTCGACACCTTTAAGCTCAGGACAGATGTTTTTTACACTCGTGAATCTCTTAATAAAAAGAATAATACGGCCATAGTCTTCTTTCATGGTGGCGGATGGGCCTACGGGACACCTTCAGAATTCTTTTCCACATGTGAACGATATGCGGCCATGGGGATAATTACCTTTTCTGTTGATTACAGGCTGTCAATTGATCACGGGACTGTTCCCCATAAAACAATCAGTCCTATTGAATGTGTGATGGATGCACGTTCAGCAATGAGATGGGTAAGAAAAAATGCAGACAAATACAATATCGACAATAATAAGATTATAGCTTCCGGACAGTCAGCCGGAGGACACCTTGCATTATGCACTGCCATGATCGATGAGTACAATGAGCCTTCGGATGATATGACGATAAGCTGCAGGCCTGATGCACTGCTGCTGTTCTCATCATGTATAAATGCCATTGAAGGCTGGTGCGACATGCTTCTTGACGACAGGCGCACAAAGATCTGGAGCATCTCCCCTTTCCATAATGTCAGGCCGGGACTCCCTCCAATGATAGAATTTCATGGCACTTATGATGACCAGGTGCCCGTTTGGACAGTACAATTCTTTGCCGAAAGAATGCAAAAAGCAGGTAATTACTTTGAATTGCACCAGTACAAGGGTATGAGGCATTACCTTGGCGAGGGCAATCCGAAATACTCAAGGTATTACACCGACGAAATTCTTGACATTACTGATGAGTTTCTCAGGAAATACAAATTCCTGAAATAGCCGGACAGTAATAATGATTCAGAGAATGTCTTTGTAGTATTCGGCTACCACTTCCCAGTCGACTGTTTCGTCATATTTTCTGCCAAGCCTTGTATACAGGTTTCTGCGCGATTTCTTATCATCGATTGCAATTTTGGCAGCAAAGTACAGAACATCTTCTGCAACTTCAAGAGGAACGACTATTACCCCGTCCCAGTCGCAGCCGACAATGTCTCCCGGCCGGACCATCACACCACCGCAGGAAACAGGAACTTCAACATCAACAAGCTCAACACGACCCGGAATTATCGGGCGGCCGATGCCCTTGCATGCCACAGGATTTTTCTGCATTATTATCTCATCTGTATCCCTTGCATTTCCCTCTGTTACAATGCCAACAACACCATCAGCCTGAGCGCCAAGTGCATTGTTTGAACCCCAGAAACCGCATTCTTTTGCTCCTCCTGTTGAAGTGACAACAACGCAACCAGGTTTAGTTTTCAGCTCAACGTGCATTCCTCCCGACCTGCTCCATAGCGCATGCTGGTTCAATGCATCTTTTTTATCAATTACAGGCATACGGCGGTTTGTAGGGATGACACGCATTGTAACAGCCGGTCCCCAGAAACGCATACCAAACCATAAGGGACGAATTGCAGGATCCATAAGAGTGAGGTCAGCCCGGCCGACCGCATCCAGTCCGTCAGTAACATCTGTAACCCGCAGGTATTTTGCAAATCGTGCTGCAAGTGCATAAGGATCTTTTCCCTGAACCTGCTGTGGTAAATCAGGATTTACAATGATGTCCGGACCTGCTGCGCTTAAAGGTCCCACTGCCCCCAGGCCTACTGCAGTTGCGGCAGAAAGTTTTAGAAAATCCCTTCGTGATGAAGTGCCATGAACTTTTGATCCGTTTTCAGGACTGACAGATTCCTGATCTGACTTAAGCTTGAGTTCTCTTTTCATAAGTAACTGATTAGGGGTTTATATTCTGTTCTGTTTCTGTTTACTCCCTTAATTTACTGTTTTACCAGTTCAACTCTTCTGTTCTTAGCCCTGCCTTCTTCACTGTCATTTGATCCAAGAGGGGCCAGTGAAGCTACTCCATAAGCAGTTAAGCGATCAGCACTTATTCCGTAATTAGCTGTTAATGAATTAACAACAGCATCTGCCCTTTCTTTTGAAAGTTTAAGATTTGAATCTATTGAACCAACATTATCAGTATGACCAACAACATATAGTTTCAATGAGGGATTGTTTTTCAGGAGTATAGAAATCTGGGAAATAGCTTCAGCCGATTTTTCATTAATATCCGACTTCCCTGTCTCAAAATAAATTCCGTAAACAGCAACATGCCCGGTTGAGTTAATATCATTACCCATTGCATTAGCATCGGCAACAATTTCCTGCTTCATTATCTGCCGTTCAACAATATTCAGACGGTACAAATTGTTATAGGATCTAACCTCAAGCCAGGTTTCCTTACCGTCTTTCTGAATCAGTATTGTTGAGACCTTATTAAAATTGTCATCAAACATCACCTTCCCCCCTATCTTTTTAAGGGCATCCTGAACATTCCTCCTGATTTTCAGCTCTCCGGGTTCAGGTTTTCCAGGAGTTATCTTGTACTCAATATAATATTTATGACCTTCAATATTTTCGTTCTTCTTATCAGTGCTTATAAACCTGTAAGCTTCATATTCAGCCTCCTTATATCCCGAAATGAAGAAATCAGGCATTCGTGTAAGCAGGGGATGATCCTTGCTGCCTTTAATATCCTGCTGCGAAAAGGCGGGAGACACGATTAATAATAATATTGCGATTGCCGGAATTGAAAGGGTCTTTTTCATTTTATTGTAATTTAAAATAAATAATCAAGCATATTTTAATCTACTCAGACAACAAGCAGTTGACAAACTCATAAGCTTTTTTTGCCTCTGAATTAATAAATTGAAGATCACCTTTTGCAAGGCATTCAACAATCAGGGGGCCCTTTTTGAAGCCTCCCTTCTTCAAGCCTGCCAGTACTCCCCTGAAATCAACCATCCCTGTTCCCGGCGTAAGGTCAACATCCTTTGGCATACGGAAATCCTTGATTATCATCCCGGCAACAAGTCCGTCAACTGTAGTGGAATCAGTAACGGGATTCAGGTTTCCATCTGAATAATAATAAATGTTTCCCGGATCATACCAGACGCGGAAGTTCCTGTGTCCTGTTTTCTCTACAAGCTTCCTGCAATCTGATCCAGTAGGATTGAACGGGCCGTGAGGTTTTATACCCAAGCTTACCTTTTTACTGAGTGCATAATCACAAGATTCAGCAACAGCCTTGTAATAATTATCCTCTATCTCACGGGTTTCAGCTCCCAGCAGCAGAAGGTTAGGACATTCACAGGTTGCAGTGTTGTCAATGAGTTTTTTCAGTCCTTCAATACCTGCCTGAATGGATTTCTCCGCCCCGAAATTACCTCCATAAACAGAAAGGATGCCCAATCCCCGTGATCTTGCCTCGTCATAAACGCTGCGTGCCTGATCAGGTTTTGTATCTTTCGATATGATGATGCCGGCTTTTGATGACATCAGCCCAACATACCTGAATCCTGCAGCGGCAATCCCTTCGAATGCCTCCCTGTAATCGAACTGTGCCCATGGTCTTGTAAAGCAGCCTGTCTGCCATTGTGACTTTTTAGCTGCTGAAAGCATAGTTATGCCGGTTGCAGCAAGCACAGTTTTTTCGAAGAAGTGTCGCCGCGTAATACTGTTGTTTTGCATATTAGTCTTTAATTGTTTTTAAACGGATCCCATTTGTAAGTTAAAAAATAAATTTACAATAATAAATACTGAAACCTGATCATCAGGCAGGCAGTGACTTCCTGGCTTCCCTGTCAGGATCATTCTTAACCTCCGGAATATCATCAAGCACCATTACCTCGCCGTTCTCAGGAGTATATCTTGACCAGGATGGTAAACCTCCTCCATCAGGGTTCCCTGTTCTCATGAACTGAAGAAGTGCACCTGACATCTTATCTGAAAGCTTTCTGGGCCTTGCTCCTCCTCCGGAATGAGTAAGCATTAAATCAGTGTTATAATACCAGAATGAAATATCAACACAGTGGAAAGCCCTCATCCTGTTATCAAAAAGCGGCGGCTGCCAGCAGAACCAGGCAACATAAACAGGAGCAGACTGCTTCGATTTGGCATTGGCAAGCGTTACAACTCCCTGCCTGTTACTGCTTACCATCGACCATATTTCGACAGGTTTCCTTTCTGGGAATGCCTTTGTATAAGCGTCAACAACATCACCGGCTTTTTCTGCAAATCCTGCACCGAAACCAGCTCTCTGCTTAACCTTTTCCTTAACCTCTTCAATTGAAATATTTTCAAGAGCAGCATCAGTCCTGCTGGGTGACATCTCATTCAATGTGGAACAAATTATCATCGGTACGGCAGCTGCTTCCGGCGTTGGTTCAGGGAAATAGGGATGCTGAGGAATAAATGTTCCGTCGGCGCAGGGATTAAAACCTCTTCTCATGCCTGCTACTGAAGGTCCCATATCCTCAGCCAGCTTTGCAGAAGCTTTGTTTGCGAGCTGAATATAATCCAGCCAGGGCATCTCCTGTAACTTATTGATTTCGTTTGCCTTCAAACCTGCTTCTTTTAAAACATAAGCTCCAAGCTTCTCGGCATATTCCTTTTCGCCTGTCTTCACACCGGCACCGCTGAGGACAACAGCCTTATGAAATAGTCCTTTTGCTGAGGGCATTGCGGTCAGGGTGGTTACCTTGGCCCCGCCACCTGACTGCCCCATAATTGTCACGTTTCCGGGATCTCCCCCAAAGTTTTCAATATTATCCCTTACCCATTCGAGTGCGGCAACCAGATCGAGCATGCCCACATTGCCTGAAGCTGCAAATTTATCTCCTCCCGCACCTGCAAGGTTGGTAAAGCCCAAAGGACCAAGCCGGTGATTTACTGAGACAAAAACCACATCGCCTTTGCGGCTGAAATTCTCACCGTTGTATCCATCCTGTTCTATCCCGTTACCATTTGTAAACCCTCCACCATGGAGCCAGAACATCACCGGTCGCTTCTTCCCGTCAGCGAGAGCAGGAGTAAAAACATTAAGCCTCAGGCAGTCTTCACTTACATCATCATAATTCCAGTGGTCAATAAAGGATGAATATGGATTTGCATACCTCTTCTCCATAATCTGCGGAGCAGTATTACCCCACCACAGGGCAGGGAAGATATCACTCCATGGCTTTGGCTTCTGTGGCGGCATGAACCTGTTTGGTCCTGAAGTGTCAGCACCATAAGGTATCCCGAGAAAATAATGGATCCCCCTCAGTATATACCCTCTTACCTTTCCATAAGCAGTATCTGCAAGTGCAATTTTTTCACCTATAAGCAATACAGGTCCGTCTTCATTTTTATCATGTACCGTACCTGTAGAACAGGCGGTAGTGCTTCCTGCAAGTGCAAAGCCAGTTGCACCGGCACCTAATGTTTTGATAAAATCGCGTCTGTGTGATTTCATATTGTTCTCTTTGATTAGTCGTTTTAAGCAATTATGAAGATAATCCTTAAAAATCATATTAGGAAAAAAATCCGGAAAACTGTAAGGGAGTTCTTCAAGGTAATCAGACATTTTGCCAAAGAATGTTAATTGATGCAGGAATTAGCAGACACTTGCTATCTTGCTCATTCAGATCAGATATTCTTAATAAATGATAAGAAGATTCCTTTTTACTGCGGCTGTTGTTCTTATTTCTGCTGAGATATTTTCTCAGGAAACAGCTTCATTTATTTCTTCCGGCCAAGATGAAAATATAACAATTGACGGGAAGCTGGACGAAGCAGCCTGGGACCGGACAAAGGCTATTACAGACTTCTTTCAATATGAGCCGGAGGAGGGCACACCCTCATCCCGGAAAACTGAGGTAAGGATACTCTTCGGCAAAGATGACCTGTTTGTCGGAGCCAGAATGCATGACACCAGGGAAAATATAGAGAATAATCTCGGAAGAAGGGATGAATATAACAGGGCGGACTGGTTCATGATCTCAATTGATTCATATTTCAACAGAAAAACCGCTTACACCTTCGGGGTTAATGCTGCAGGTGTTCAGCTTGACGGCCAGCAGGATGACAATAAAAAGCTTGCAGTAAATGATGCAAATCCGCTGCTGCCGGCTGGTCTTGATCCGTCATGGGATGCTATCTGGTTTTCTCAGGTCAGCATCTCAGAGGATGGCTGGACAGCTGAACTCAGAATTCCCTACAGCATGCTCCGTTATTCAAGGGATGAGATTCAGACCTGGGGAATTCACCTCAGGAGAAGGATACCCAATCTGGGCGAGGTCTCAGAATGGCCCTTCATACCAAGAAATGCCAGAGTCAACCTGGTTTCAGGCTATGGACAATTGGGTGGAATAGAAAATCTTCATCCGCGGCGTAACATTCAGGTAAAACCTTATTTACTTGCCGGCCTCGATCTTTTCGAAGATGCAGCCAGACCAGGCCATACTGATCACAAGATGAAATATGATGCAGGTGGCGATATAAAGCTGGGAATAGGACCAAACATAATGCTCGACGCCACAATAAGTCCGGATTTCGGACAGGTAGAGGCTGACCCGGCTGTTCTTAACCTTACTGCATTTGAAACTTTTTTTGCAGAAAAACGGCCATTTTTCCTGGAAGGAGCTGACATATTCAAATTTGGCATCGGCAGCAGCAGGCTCTTCTATTCAAGAAGGCTTGGAGCAAATGAACCGATAATTGCAGCAACAAAACTTTCAGGCCATTCTGAAAAAGGACTCTCATTCGGACTGCTTGGAACTACAGCAGGTTCCGACTTCAGTCCGACAAATAACTATGGCGTATTAAGGGCAAGCCAGACAATTGGCCATTATTCCTCAGCCGGAGGAATGTTTACATATTATTATAGTCCGGCAGAATCGGGAACGGGCTGGCAGAGCATGACAGGAGGCTTTGACTGGGATCTGAGGTTTAATAATAACAAATACAGCTTTGAAGGTATAGCAGCCTTTACTGACAGAAATCCGCTTACCGACGACAAGAAGAGAGAAGATGGATTTATGAGCGGGTTCGTTCTCAGAAAAAGGCAGGGTCTGGTTGATGGGCATTTCACTTTGCTACTTTTTACTGATAAATATAATCCTAACGACATAGGCTGGATAAGCTATGAACAAAACTGGTACCAGATATGGTCTAATTTCAATTATAAACTTAAGCAGGGCAAACCTTTCGGCTCCTTTCAGCGCGGTGATCTGAGTGTTTATTTCACAAAAAGATACTCATATCTCGAACTTTACAATATGGGTGGAAATACAAACCTTACAGCAACCCTGACAAGCAGAAATTTCAGGACCTTTAAGTTTGGCACCAAGATGAATGATCTTTTCGGTGGCTATGATCTCTGGGAAACAAGGGGACTTGGAATCTGGGCAAAACCTGTCGGAATTGAGTTTTCAGGAGAATTCAATACTGATGAAAGGAAAAACTGGAAACTTACACCAAAGCTGACTGCAAAGGTATATGACGATAAAGGCAGCGAGTATGGGATTGACATCCAAAGCATTGTAAATGCCGGTACAAGGCTATCCTTCCAGGCAAACCTTAAAGGAAACCGGGAGTCAAACAAAACAGCATGGGCTTCGAACGAAACCTTCATGAAGGACTTAAGCACATGGAAAATAGGAAATTCGTCAGTTTCGCCGTCAAAACTTGGAGCAAACGACTACACTGCATTTGATGACGGGGGTACTCTGGGCAGCATTCTTTCGGAGGTAAAGGAGACAGAAGCAGGTAAATATTATGTCCCGGTTTTCGGCACACGCGACACCCGGTCAATTGACCTGACATTAAGAGGCTCTCTTACTTTCACCAATAAATTTTCAACCCAGCTATATACGCAATTCTTTGTTGCAAAAGGGAGATATGACAGTTTCAGCATACTTGCAAATCCTGATTATATGGCTGATTTTACTGCCTATCCAAAAAGAAGGGATTTCAACTATAAAAATCTTCAGTCGAACTTTGTAGCCCGATGGGAATACAGACCGGGATCAGCTATATATTTTGTCTGGAGCCATTCCCGGAACAGGAGGGATGAGATGAACCCGCTTGCTCCCTGGGGAGAAGAATTGTATGAACAGGGTATGGGAGGCCAGCTTTCAGATATGTTCAGGATCTTTCCACGGAACAGCTTCATGGTCAAGATCGACTATGCCTTTCATTGAAACATTTCCCGTTTCAATTCTTCAAAATACACTTCTGATCTGCTGTCCTTTGTAATATCCCAAACAGAAGTATTCAATTGCCTCAGTGCCAGAACAGAAGTTATCCAGCTCTGAGTCCAGCCAGACTCAACCGACCAGGCACCCCAGCCAGCATCTCCGTTTGAAGCCCAGTACTCCCACCGTTTGAAGTCAAAGGCCCGGAACCATGCACCATCGAGCTCCGGATGTTTTTCACTTTTTATCTGAATACGACAAAGAAAAGACGCAAGCTTGTCTTCAGCAGCTTTATAATATCCATCACCCGTGGCGGCAGCAGCTTCATGCAAGCCCAGAAATGCAAAATTAACTGTATAAAGCATGTCACTTACCTTGTCGTCATTTGTTTGTATAAGAGGTGTTTCACTGGTTCCGTATGCTTCATTTGAAGCAGGAGGAGGAAAACCTCCCTTCCCTGAACCTCCCAGCTCTTCTGGGATGGCACCACATTCCGATTGTTCTGCAAGCAGGTCTCCGGCCATTTTGCGAAGCCATTCACGATGCTCGCCTGTATCCTCTGTACGGACAAGCCAAGCAAGGGGAAGCAGCATCTTAGCCCTCTCCTGCTGAATCCCGTTTGTCCAGATCCATTTGTCAGGATATGCTGCCATTGTCATTGATATTGCTTTCCTGGCTCTGTAGAGAAAAAGCTTATCTCCTGTCTGATTATATGCCCACAGATAGCAGGCCCAGATATTAGCCTGGTAATGAGGCGAAAATGACACAGATTCACTATTGAAGAAATATTTCCACCCGGCTTTGTTAAGCGGATCATGGTCTATGCGGTTTGGCTGAAAACCGTATTTTCCGCTTATTCTCAGATTACCAAGTATTATACTTAGCAGGCGTTTATCGTATCTGTCAGTATCCTGTGCTGCAGCGGCAAGCATCATTCCCAGAACAACACGGGCATTATCGTCACCGTAATAGACACCGTAACCATCTATGGAACCAGGTCCACAGTATTCCGGAACATCATTCCAACCTGAAAGGCCGTAATCTGGTTTATCAGGATCTGACCTGTCGCCCAGTGATATCATCGATTTGAAAAACAACCAGTCTGCCACATTTGATCCGGTTTTCAGAAAATCCGTATCGTTGAGAGCCATCCCTGCAAGGCTTAGCGCACCTGCTATCTCACCGTTGCAATCGCCTCTCCTCCACCAGCGCGCAGGTTGTCTGCCATTGAAGAATATTTTTGCATCGAATCCTTCAAGCACTCCCAGTGACCCATCTCCGGGTGCCTGTCCGGGGTCAGGAGGAAAACCCACCCTGTGTCCGAATGGCCAGTCAACAGTCGTATCAGGATCAGCTTTTGCAGGTTCAGGAAGATTTGCCGGCAGAGAATATTTTTTCTGCATATCTTCATTAACAATCATTCCTGAATTCCTGTACCATTCAATACCTTTTCGTAATGCCACTTTCTCAAAATCAGACGGAAGAGGTTCATTCATTCTGTAAGCCGGCTTTACAGGAGATTCCCAGATTAGTTCCGGGGACTCAGCGCCCGGCTGAACCCACCTGAGTATGTGAATCCAAATTGTCTGCCAGGCATCCGAAGGAGCATATCTCCCTGAAATAAACTGGCTTAATTTGGTGGTTGAAACCAGCAGAGGGAGTCCTTCAGCTGTATTGATCTCAGTCAGAACAGGATATATCTTTTCAGGAAGCCCGTAAACCGCGCTGTCAAAACCGGCAACCCTGGCAATTACAATATCAGAACCAACTGCATCAATCGGTATGAAGTGACAATCATTAATTGCAAGTATCCTGAATTTGCTGAGTGACGGTTCAAAGACAGATGAAGAAACAACTGCCCGCTCCCACTGGGTCCTGTGAACCTGTCCCGTTTCAATACCAGGGATATATGAAGGATATTCAACAAATAACCTGAGATTCTTCTCCCTGGCAAGAGAATATATTTCACTGCTTACCGGAGTCTGTTCTCCAGGATATCCATCAGCAAGGATCAGAACTCCTGAACCTTTCCTGGCATTTCTTATAGCTTCAGCAGGAGAATCATAACGACCACAGCTTATATTATTGTTTTTCAGCGTAATATACAGATCATTGTCCTCTCTGCAACTTATAATTAAGTCAGGATTAGAACAGGAACAAAAAACTAAAGGAAGCAACAAGAATATAAAAATTATATTCAGATTAAACACCCCAGTCCTATCCCGGCAGCTATAGAGAGCTAATTTGCTCCCCTGGGGGGACTTTAAGAAATCCTGAGAGCTTTTTATTGTTGTTAAGCTAAGGGGCTTTTTATAGTGAAACAGCCGGGATAAATTTTCCCCTCCTTTTGAAGGAGGGGTGGCCGCATTACATTGTTTATCATAATATTGCAAAACTTCATTGCGGCCGGGGTGGTTGATTATTAAGTCAAATAAATTCATTTTTAATAATTAAAATGTCCCTATGGTTATTTGAAAGAAAATTATGAAACACAAAGCTGATTTCAAAATTTATTACATTACGCTCCATAGTCGAATGATATTATTCTCATCCACAAACCTTTGTATTTAACAATATACCCTTAAGATCTATTTGCCACAATCAGTTTAATCAACCACCCCGGCCGGGAAACAAATCCTGTAAATATCAGATAATCAAACGTCCCGGCCACCCCTCCTTCAAAAGGAGGGGAAACTTTTGTAAAGCTATCCTCTATAAATTACAATCTTTGGCTCGACTGCTATGCCCCACGATGGTTTTGGGGATTAGTTATTGAGGGAATTTTTTGCAAATTTCAGATAAATATCAATAGCAAGTTATACTTTTTAACTCTGGGGTCCCAGATGATTTCAGAACTTCAAGTCTTACGGCAGAATATGACTCCTTTTTTATAACTTCTATTCGCTTATGGCCTATGCAGGTACCTGCAGCTATTTGTTCCCATTTTCCATTCTGCAATCCTGAAAGCCTGTATTCCCGGATATTTTCTCCTCTTGCAATATCTTCCATAAGTACTATGTATGAAATCTCTGCACTGGCTTTCAGGTTAAGCAATATTTCCTTACCTGACCCTGATGTTGAAGCTATTGCCGCTCCAAAATTTCTGCTGATAACATCACCGAATTCTTGCATTCGTTTTACGTCGGCGTCAGGAACAAGTCCTCTGTCATCAATAACAACACCAAGTAGCATATTTGTATTTCTACCCACGCTTTTGCAATATTTATCCATTAACTCATCAGTTGACCTCATCATGTTATCCTGATCCTTGTGCCAGAACCAGCCTCCCTGGAAAGAGGAATTAAGGCGCAGGGGAAAATCAGATTCACCAGGGCACCAGAATAAACCATCAGGATTACCATTAAGTCCCTTAATTTCAATTACTCCGGAAGATGAAGTTGTTGAATCGGCCCTCGACCAGCAGGGATATGGAGCCACACCTTCTTCATTCCCAACCCAGCGGATATTGTTTGCATATCCGAAGGGACCCTGGAAAGCTATTGCATCAGGCTGGTATTTTTTCAGAAGACCAAGGATATCAAATCCACCTTTTTCAACCGGCAGCACACCTCCGTCGAACCATACCTCAAAAAGATCTCCATACTGTGACCACAACTCTGTCAGCTGCATTTTAACTATTTCGTTGTATTTTTTCTGCTCTATGGGATCTCCTGACACAACTTTGCCGGGATTGTCAACTTTAAGGTATCCGTTTGCAGTTGTACTGGCATATATCCCCGGCTTCAGGCCATATTTTTTGCATGAGGCAATAAAATCTTTCACTATGTCACCCTGGCCGTTTTTCCATGGTACATTCTTTACACTGTAAGGATGAGCTTTTGTAGGCCACAGGCTGAAACCGCTGCAGTGTTTGGCAACAAGAACTGCGTATGTTGCGCCAGCAGCTTTTGCCGACCTAATCCACTGATCGGTATCAAGCTCCTCAGGATTGAAAATGCTCAGATCGGGATGATAGTTCCAGTCTTTCCTGAAATCATAGGAAGGTTCAAAGACCGGCATATCAAAATGGATCAGAACCCCGATTTCCGAATCAGACCATATTATCTGAGCTTTTGTGGGAAGCGCCTCCTGAGCTTTTACAACAGACAGATTTAAGGCTGTTGCAAACAAAAATGTTAAAAAAACATACTTCTTCATAAGCAGAGTTGAGCTATTGTACAAGCGTGAATTCCTTTATTCCGACAAGTTTCTTTTCCTGGGTATCCCTGTGTACGACATAAAATTCCAGCTTCCATTTGCCATATTCATTTCCCATGGCATTGATGAACATTGTTGCAAATCCAGGAACATAGAATCCATAATTCCCATATTCCTCACGTTTTCCCGACGGGTAGGTTATTGCAATTCTGTAGGACCAGACAGGCAAGCCATTCTGATTAAGGTAAGTATTTGTATGAGGCCCTTCAATCCATGCAGCAAACACTTTTTCCCTGTTGGCGAAAAATCCTCCGTCATACAGCTCTTTCTGTGACCAGGTATCACCCCGTTTAATGATTTTAAGAACCTTGTCATATTCTGACTGGTCAATAATTCCCACACCTATATCTTTTAACGGCCAGTCAGATTTGGCCTGTTCCTTCTTGCCGTATGTAGTTTTGAATTCAACAATGCCAACACTTCTTGTTTCCTTAGTGTCCCTGTGCTGAATGAACCATTCTATTTTCCAGTTACCCTCGGTATAGCCTCCTGTTTTGATTCCAAAATATGTAAAACCTGGCATATAAAATCCTCCCGGGCCTCCTTCAAAAGTTTTTCCGTCGGGATAGGTTATCCTGTACTTATATAACCATACCGGCGTCCCGTAGTTATTCAGATATTCATTTGCCGGGGGACCCTGAAGCCAGGCTGCGAAAAGCTGATTTCCCTTATATTTTCCGGCCTGAGCTCCATTTTCATAGAGCTCCTTTGCGTCCCATACATTATTCCTTTCAGTAATTCTGAGTTGCTTGTCATAATTCTCATCTTCAATGATGAGTCCTACTCCCATATCTTTCAGTGTCCAGTTCTGAGCATTGAGATTGATGAAAGTAAAAAACAGAACAAGAAAATAAACTGCATTTTTCATATTTCCCTCCTTTTAAAATGAGTCAAAACCTTATAAAAAATAATACAATTCAGGCATATACACACATATATGAACCGGCAGTACAAAATAATAAATTTTTCAATCAGGTATTACATTCACTTCAGACGCTTAACATTAAGAGCTATAGCTCCCTTCGCACCTTTTCCGAGTTCGTATGTAACAACGTCATTCTCCGATATCGGTTCTGTAAGATTATTGGCGTGAACAAAAATATTCCGTGTAGAATCAGATTCCCTTATAAAACCAAATCCTTTTGATTTATTGAAAGAAACTACCACGCCTTGCTTTTCCCTGCTGCTGACAGACTCTGATCTGTTCCTGGGTATTTTAATCTCTATGCTTTCCGGAGCAACAATTATTCTTTTCTCAAGATCAGGTGGAGAGGAAGAAAGCTTACCAAACTCATCAACATAAGCGATCATATCGTTGAAATCGGTTATTTTTCCTTCACTCTTTCTCTTTGCTTTTTTTTCAGCCTTTTCTTTTCGCTTTTTTTCTTTCTTATTACGGATTTCCTTCTTATTGGATGTTTCCTGAGATCTGCCCATAGTGTTTATTATCAAATTAGTTAACTCATCAATATCAGCAGGGAGAATGATGTTTTGCAGCAATTAACTAATCATGGTAACGATTAGAAGAAGTATGCTCAGGTTCACAAGCTGAAGTCCTGACAAAAGTACAATAATATTATGATACTGGCTTCAATATTAGTATCTTTACTCTATGAAAGACAAAATAAACATTCCTCTGCCCAGGAAAGTAGACCAGGCACATCTTATTAAGAGGCGTGAAGATTACGCTCTTGCAAGGGATCAGCAGGCTATCGAATTCAATGAAGCAATCAACAAGAGGCTCCGGACAGAGGCAATGAATATAAAGAAGTGCACAGGCTGCGGTAAGGAATTTTCACCAGAAACATCAGCTCCTTCTCAGGACCTTTGCCACGACTGCGCCGGAAAGGCTGAATAACAGCCCCTTACATCCTTTACTGATACAACCTCACCCAGTCAACAGTCATGCTGATTGGCAATTCATAAGGACGTGAAATTGGTCCCGGCCAGTCATGCTCCATCTGCTGATCGATAATGAGGTAGAAAGGCTGATCAAAGGGCCATTGATAGGTTCCGGCACCCGGAACCTTCGGATATTCATAGGATTTGACGCCATTTACTGCGTATACCAGCTTATCGGGATACCAGCTGACACTGTATACATTATATCCTGTTGTATCAATCTTTGCTGTTGCAGATTTCGGGGGTTCATCCTGCTTCAGTGTGATTGTATAATGGTTATGGGTAGTCTGATATCCAAAGTCATCATGATTCAGCTTCTCAAGAATATCCATTTCTCCGTTATGCTGATTGGGATAAATATTCTTTTCAGAAAGCATCCAGATTGCAGGCCACATTCCGTATGCCTGGTCAAGCTTTGCCCTGATCTCAATCCTGCCATACTGGAAGGCAAATTTGCCCCATGAATAAATTCCTCCAGTAAGATATGGCCTGGGATCGCCGGTAAGTGAATCCGGATTTACTATTCCCATAAGCTTTATGTTAGTGTCATCAAAAAGAACAACCCTTGGATCAACAGCTGTTATATACCTGAAACAGTTCTTCACTTCGCGCCATCTTTCTACAGGAACCTTCCATTTTGGAGTTTCAAAAAGCCCTATTCTCGACCATACTGAAGTGTCAAGAGCACCTTTATTGAAATCATCTTCCCACACAAGTTTCCACTCGGTGTTTTCATTGCGGCGGTCTTCCTTCTGAACGTACATGTAGCCATCCTTTATTTCATAGGGTTTACTGTTGCAGGCTATTGCCAGAAGAGCCATTGATACAAATACCAACCTGATAATTGATCTTTTCATTTCCATAATCTTTTAGTATTTTTAAAGACGAAATCAGTTCAATTCAATCTTAAAAATAAGATATAATATCAATAAATAATAATAATGCCAGGTTTTGAAAATTAAAATGTCACTAATATGAAAAAGATTCTTTCTTATATCACACTTTTTACTGCGGTATTACTTCTTGCAGTTTCATGCGAACCCACTGAAGAACAGTCCTTTGATCAGTCTTTACTGACAGGCAAATGGAAAACAGGCACCCTCTATTACAAATACCTGGCTGACGGTACGGGCGCTACCTGGGATACGGCTGATGATGTTACCGAAGCAGAAGCCCAACCCTTTACCTGGACTCTTGTAAAAGACCAGCTTACCCAGATACATATTATGCAGATTGGAGGATCTGTGCCCAAAGTATATACTGTTACAGAATTAACAGCAACATCTCTTAAATATCATGATGATTTTGATGTAAGTTATTCATTCACTAAAGTTTCCAAATAAACGCAGGGAGATGAAAAAGGCCATAAAGATCACACTTGTTTCCGTACTGTCGCTTATCGGACTGGTTCTGATAATTGTCAGCATAGCCATCTGGCTTGTTTTCACTCCTGAACGCTTAACCCCGATTGTAAACAAACAGGCTGACAAATTGCTTACATGCCAGTCAGAACTCGGGGAGATCGAACTAACATTCTTCAGCACCTTCCCCGACTTCGGTATAAAGATTAAAAACTTCAGACTCATCAATCCGACTACAGGAGCACAGTCAGATACCCTGGTAAGCATGAATGAGTTTACCGGTATTGTTGATATAAAAACATGGTGGAAAACCAGTGATATAGTGCTTGTCGGGATGGAAATGAACGGAGGTACAATAAATCTGTGGGCTGATTCACTTGGGAACTCCAATTACAATATTGTTGCGCCTGACACTGCACCCGAAGCAGATGATGCTGAGGAAGAATCAGTTACCCCACGGATAGATATTAAAAACATTTCCCTGAAAGATATCGACATAAGCTACAATGACCTTTCCCTTAAGATGTCAACAGGCATAAAAAAGCTAAATGCAGTAATTTCCGGCATATTACTTCCCGACAGCCTCAGCGGCAGGATAACAATGGAAACCCCTTCCATCAGTTTTGATTATGACGGAGAAAAATATCTTCAGAATGCCGCTGTGAAACTGGATCTTCCTCTCGACTTCTCAATCTCAAAGGAACTTGCAAAGCTTAAGGATGCAGAGGCCACTGTAAATGAGATGAAGCTTGTAATTAACGGAACTGTTGAGAATGATACTCTTAACGGCAATATTGTTACCGACCTTGCATATAGCTTTGAAGCATGGCCTGTAAAGCGAATTACCGCACTTGTCCCGCCATCGTATACCTCATACCTTGAAGGAATTGACATTGACGGGGAATTATCATCAAACGGAACTATTAAGGGAATCATGAACGATTCGCTTATGCCGCTTATGGATATTAAACTTCTGCTGAAAAACGGAAATCTGAAATATTCTGATTTCCCGCTTCCACTTCACGACATTGCCGGAAGTGTTGATATCTATACCGATCTTTCAGACGATAAGATCTCATTTTTGAAAATAAATGAATTCACCGCTAAAACACCACGGTCATCGTTTTCCGTTGAGGGTATTGTAAAACAGTTGTTCTCTGATATTTACTGTGACCTGACAACAACAGCAGGAATAACAGTTGATGAGTTTGAATCAATGATTCCCGACAGTCTGGATATGGAAGTAAAAGGAAGGGTAAGCGGAAAGGTCAAATCTGCCTTTACACTCAGCCAGCTTGAAAAGATGCAGCTTGAAAGAATGAGGTTTTCAGGCAGCCTCAGGCTTACAGATTTTTATGCAGATTATGACAGCATGGTTGTCAGAACCCGCAGATCGGATGTTGACTTTTCAGTTCCCGCTTTAAAACCTTCATCAAAGGCTGCAAGGTTCGCCAAGGCAAAAATAAATATGGGTGACCTCACAGCTGAAGTCCCCGGAAGCTATAAGGCCATTCTGAAAAATGCAACTCTGGCTCTTGAGACCTCTGATGCAAGGGACACAAGCAGAATTCCCGACCTGGTATGCTCCTTCAGTATGGACTCCCTGTCAGCCTCCATGGACACAATAAGTATTTCATTATCAGATCCTTCCGGAAAGCTTGATGTATCACCGGGATCATTCGGACCTGATCAGCCTCATATAGTGCTTTCATACACAAGCAGAAACCTTGAAGCCGCAGCAGGGAAAAATTCTGTTGCCACAGGAAGGATAAGGCTTGAAACAGACATCCTCAATGATAACGGTCAGAAGGATATTTTCCTGCAATGGCTAGCAAAAGGATCATTCGAGATGGATGAAGGAAACATTAAAGTTGACGGTCTGGAATATCCTGTGGAGATCCCTGCAGTCAACATGAATTTTGATCCCCAGAACTTCAGGATCCAGGAGAGCAGATTCAAAATCGACAAATCTGATTTTCAGCTTAGGGGAAACCTCAGCAATATCCTTTCTTATTACAGGGGAGATTCTGTTCTGAGAGGCGATTTCAGCTTTCTTTCAAACATCACTGACGTAGGTCAGCTGATGGCCCTTACAAGTGGTATCGGGCAGACTGACTCTACTGCCTCAGAAAATGCTGCAAGCTCTGAATCTGACACTACATATACAGGACCTTACATGGTTCCGAAAGGCATTGATCTGTTTCTCACTACTAATATAGGCAAGGCTATAATGGGGATCGACACAGCTACAAATATTATCGGCAACGTACAGGTTCACGACGGCACCCTGGTACTTGACGGTTTACAGCTGAAAACACCGGCTGCAAAGATCCAGCTAACTGCCATGTATCAGACACCACGCAGGAATCATCTGTACCTCGGCCTTGACTACCACATGCTTGACATTGAGATTGACAGACTGCTTGCAATGATACCTGATATTGATACTATCATGCCCATGCTCCGGTCATTTAAAGGAAAAGCGGAATTCCATATAGCCGTTGAGACCTACCTCGATTCCCTGTACAACCTTAAAAAATCAACTATCCGCGGAGCCTCATCAATCAAGGGCAATAACCTCGTGCTGATGGACGGTGAGACTTTCGGCGAGATAGCCAAAACCCTTAAATTCAGCAAACATGCCGAGAATAAAGTCGACTCACTGTCGGCTGAATTCACAATATTCAGGAATGAAATTGACATATATCCTTTCCTTATAGTGATGGACAGGTATAAAGCTGTAATCTCAGGAAGGCATAATCTTGATATGAGCTTCGATTATCATATCTCCGTAGTGGATTGCCCTGTGCCAATAAAGCTGGGTGTTGATGTAAAAGGCACCGAGGAGGCCATGAAATACAATCTGGCAAAATGCAGATATGCAGAATTTTACAGGCCAAGTTCAAGAAAGGCTGTTGAAAACAAGCAGATTGAATTGAGGAAGCTTATTCGCGATGCCCTGACCAGAAAAGTTTCAGGCTGATCTTAAAGACCAGCCCGAGAAAACATGTTATACAACAGGTTTCATCCAGACCAGTTGTTGTTCTATGTTTTCGTGGAGTTTGTATTTTCTTCTGTGGTCGGCGATTCTTTCACCAACGATTTCTATCTTATTTAAATCAGCTTCACCCAGACCGGTCTGCGCACAATAGTTCAGATAGCCAACTAAACTGAAATCAATTCCCATAAGTTCAACTGCCACCCTGTCGGCTGCGAACCAGTCGGTACTTGCAACACATATCCTGTGGTCAACGGGAGTTCCGAGACGCGGGCCGTTACCTTCCATCCCCTGGAAACCGTCAATTACTGCCAGGTGAGGATGAACACGTGATGCAAGAGCATAAAGGTTGTAATTGATTCCCCGTGCACCGCTGCCGTGAACTGTGGGCTTATCGCATCTTGTACCTGCTTTGGTGTTTTTGTCAAGCCTGAATCCCAGGTCTTTTATGGGAGCACCAAACACTATATTCTTGAGTGAAAGGGTTGCCACTGCCAGATTATGTGTTTTCAACCTGGCACAGGAGATAACGTAGGAATCAGGGCTGAGGATGATCTTTGAGAACCTTACCGGGTGTGGTCTGAAATCCTTTTCATCAAATACATAAAGTACTTCTGATCCTTCACTGTCAAGGTCAACAAATTTCACTGAAGGGTATTTCTTTTCAAGGCTGAAATAGCCGTAATTACTGAATCCCTCAAAGGTAGGAGCATTGGCTGCAGATTCGGCAATTATCACATTGTCAAGCTTCTTAATTGATTTAAGAAACTCAAGGATCCCTTCCATAGTTTCGGTATGGGTTGCACAGAGCGGAACTTCTGTGGATACATTGTTTGGTTTAAGTACAACCCTTTTCTTACCTATAGCTTCCTTAATCTCTTTTGAAAAAGGTTCAAGGGCCCTGAATGCAAGGTCTGCCCTGCTGTCACCGTTTGAAATCGCTACTTTCGGAGATGTGGGATTCACCTGGTACGATGGAGAACTGATTATGTCAAAAGGTCCTATGAAGGAACTTGCAGCTCCGGCTATGACGGATGTCCTCAAAAAACTACGGCGGTCAATTTTTCCCATGGCGCTTATTTTTTAAACAAACTTAAAAAAACAAGCGGATTGATCTGCACATTTAACCTTTTTTCACTCAAAATACAGGAATCAGCAGTTGATCTGAAAATATGTTTACCTTTAATTATCTCAAATTAAACTCATTAAATCAATGGATCATTATGAATCTAATACAGCCGGTAAGCCTGAGACTTCAATTCCGTCAGGTTTTGAAGAATTCAGCAAATCTGTATTTAAAATACTTTCAACTTATTCAAATGTTCATCGCGGAAGCGGATATTTTTCACGTAAAACAACTGAATATTATGAAGAAGCCAGGGAAGCGCTTATTGAATATTCAGGTTTTGACAGGAAGAATTATACAATAGTATTCTGTACTCCTGCAGGCGCCGGGAAACTTTCGGGCCTGATTGACAGCAAGGACTATAAATTGTTCTCAAGCAATGATCATGGCATACCCCTTGGAATAAGGGCATTTGCAGTCAGAAAAAAAGCTCTGCCGAAGGGATGGCCTTTTTATGCAGGAGGAGGAACTGCAAGGCTTGTTTCTGCTGACTGGGTGATATGGGCTAAGGGAGCTGATAAATTTGAAGCAGGCACTCCTCCCGTTGTTAATATTTGTGCATTTGCATCCCTGTTAAAGCTCAGAGATAAAACTGAAATCCGGAAAACCACTGAGCTGTCATCTGATACTTCTACAGGGAAATACCTTCTCCACCACGATGATCTTGTTCATCTCAGAGGCCATGATCTTTTGAATGAATTGAGAAGGAAAATGATTGGTTATCAGATGCATATAAATACAAAAACCGGTGACAGACCCTTTATAAACTTTGACAATGCTGCCAGCACCCAGACATTCAGTCAGGTCTGGGAAACTGTTTTGAAGGTCTGGCAGCAAGCAGATGAGTTTCATAATGAAATAATAACTGAAACAAAGTCAATATGCTCAGAGTTTTTCAATGCTCCTCCGTCAGATTATGAAATAATTTTCACCTCAAATACTACAGAGGCCATTAATCTTGCAGCTGATTCATTTCATTCTGAAGCAACAGAGAACGCTGATAATATTGTACTTACAACATTACTCGAGCATACCTCAAATGATCTGCCATGGCGCAGGAAAAATAAAAATGCTGTTATCAGGCTTGATATCGACGACGAAGGATTTATAAACACTATTGCTCTCGAAAGCATACTTGTAGACTATAATTTTACTAAGAGTCATGGCAGTAAAAGAATTGGGCTTGTGTCAATAAGCGGGGGATCAAATGTTCTTGGCTGCTTTAATAACCTTAAGAAGATCAGTGAAATTGTGCATAAATACGGCGCCAGGATTTTAGCAGATGCTGCGCAGCTGGCAGCTCACAGGAAAATTGACATGAAAGACTGGGATATTGATTACCTGGCTTTCTCAGCACATAAGCTCTATGCACCTTTCGGAAGCGGAGCCCTTATTGTAAGAAAAGGTTTAATAAAGTCCTCTTTAGCTGACAAGGCACTAATCATAAGATCGGGAGAAGAGAATGTGACTGGAATTGCCGCTCTGGGCAAAGCTATTGTTCTTCTCAGCAGGATTGGCATGAACATTATAGAAGAAGAGGAAAAGAAACTTACCTCGAAGGCGCTTGCCGGACTCTCAGGAATTGAAGGTCTGGAAGTATACGGAGTAAAGGATTCCCGTTCTGAGAAATTTGAAAGAAAAGGAGGCGTTATTGTATTCAGCATGAAGAAGATATGGCCTGACAAACTTGCTTCAGCCCTGTCTGACAGAGGGATAGGAGTAAGATACGGGTGTCATTGCGCACATATCCTTGTTAAAAGACTTCTTAAGGTACCTCATGCCCTGGAACAATTCCAGGGGGTGATGCTCACCCTGCTTCCAAAAATCTCTCTCCCCGGAGTCGTCAGGATAAGTTTCGGGATCGGAAATACTGCTGAAGAGATTGACAGGCTTATTGAAGCAATAAAGGATATTCAGACCAAGCTGAAATAAACTGCTGATTAACCGGAATATCCGATTATTCAGCAAGAGAAATTAATGAACTGCTATTCTCCTGCACCAGCTTTTCCATTGTCCGGTGATAATCCCTGACAAGCCGGCGGTGGAAATACGGATAAAGGAAGGTATCCCTCAGCCATGAATGACTTTTAAAGAAGCTTTTATGAACGACCATCGTTCTGCCATCGCCGTTATCAAAAAACTGCACCTGCTGCTTTCCCTGTGCCTTATTACCTTCTATATAGCTCACTTCCAATACTTTTCTGGAGTCATCAATATTAATCACCTCAAAAGCCATAGGAACATTTACAAGCCCCTTCATGAGCCTGATGTCAAAAAAGTACAGTTGTCCGGTGTCGATTACAGGGAGTGATACTGTATTTTTATAAAAAACATCATTTGACTTTTTCATTATCATCATTTCAAGACGAAAGCTCCTGCTGTTGAATGCTTCTGCCGGATTGGCTTCCCTGTAGCCATTCCATACACTTGCCAGCCTCGACCTTAGATAAAAGATCTTCTCATTTACCTTAAGGCCTGTTTCCTTTTCATCTTTTGTGAAGCTCGGACGAATTGAAGAGAAATCGTGCATCTTGTCAATATTCTTCCGGAGTATATATTTTCTCACTTTTTTCTGGCTGATTTCTTTGAGATCTATGCTCTGATTATACTGTGCAGCTACTTCCGTAAGAAGTAAAGTGAATACGGCAGCATATACTATTCCAAACCGTAAAAAACTGCATGACAGCATTTTATGCAAAGCGTCCATATCTAAATATTATACTGAGGCCAGGTTTCCGGCTTAATCCCAAACTTATCCTAAAGATAATAACATTTGGTTCACTGCAGGTTGAAAAATGATAAATAAGAAATCCATCCACCACAATCTTCTCAGAAAGGATGAACCAGTAAGGTAGCTATTCGGGCAAATCTTTGATTGATCCGGATATATAACATTTCAAACCACTTTAGATGTCATAGGTGGTTGAGCCTGGACAGGCAGTAAGGCTCTTTACTCAAACCATTGCTGGTTTGTGAGCTTGTGTGGTTTGCGGAATGTGCCTTACAGCGAAGGGACGGTTTTACTTATATTATCAGGCAATCACTCTGCTAGAACTTAAGTGTAATGCCGTATCTGAGTTTAAAATTGTCGTTATAATAGAATTTACCATACGAGTACTCTGCATAAGCGCCAATATGCCTGAACAGATAAAAAGCAACACCTGTTCCTAGGGAGTACTCAGGATAACTTCCATGGCGTTTTATAGACATTCCACCAAATTTGCCTGCCAGGTATAAATCAAACCTGAAATTATCTGCTTTTATCAGATATGGAAGCAGATGATAATTACAGTTAATTCCATAAAAGGATGTTTTACAAGTATTGCCCACAAATGACCCCGGAGGACCTGATATCCATGGATCATATATCATAAATCGTGAATATCCGGCATAAACACCTGTTTCAATTTTATTACGAAGACCATAATTTAATTCAAGCCTGTAATTATTGTTATTCACGGACTGACTACTGGATAAATACTGCGTTTTGTAAACTGAGTAGCCTGCTTTTATGTTCCATCTACCCTTTATGTACGATTCCTGTCCATAGGAAGCGATAAATAACATATTACTGATTATGAAAGCTGATAATAATCTTCTCATATATACTTAGTTATTCTGGTAGATCCAGTTATTAAACTTTTGTTTAAAAGGGATTTTGCTTTTATCCCTTGTTTTTATGTCATTGTTTTCAGAAGGTTTGAAATCGAAAAAGACCTTATAGGAAATAGTCGGAATAATAGGAAACAGACTTAACTGATAAAGTGAAAGAGGCTTATTTTCTCCTCCCCATTCAGGCATAAATATTTCACCGGTATTATTTGTATTGTAATAGTAGTATACAGGATTATGACGGTTGTAAACATTATAAACAGAGAAATTCCAGATCGCTTTATTCTTTTTAACTTTTGTCCGTTTCGAGTAACTAATCCCTATATCGAGCCTGTGATAATCTTTCATCTTTGAACAGTTCCTCTCACCATAGATCAACGCTTCATAATAATAGCTGTTACCTCTATAATCGTTCTCCAACGAAGGCAAATAGTATCTGCCAATAGCTTGAGTGTAGGGTAACCCGGACTGATAAACCCAAAGTAAGTTAAATGACAGTTTTTCACTGAATTTGTAACTGACATTCAAGGAGAGTGAATTCGGCCGGTTATAATCAAAAAGATATTCTCTTCCGTTGTTAATATTCGGATACTGACGCGTTGTTCTGGTTCGCGCATAGCTGACAAAACCTGTCCATTTTCCGGAGTTCTTTCTAATGAGAAATTCAGCGCCTATTGATTTCCCTTCTCCACCAGACTCAATTTTTGAAGACCAATTCTCATCTCCCATTAAATTTGTGTATCCCTCTCTGAAAGTAGAGAGGTTTTGCATATTCTTATAGTAAAGATTTATTTCAGAGCTAAACATGTTATTACTGTAATCACCGTTCCATCCTAAAGTGAACTGATCAGACAGTGCCGGAGGAATTTTTTTGCCTGCAGGTATCCATACCTCATTATTCATTATACTTCCTGTAGTAAAAGCAAGATGAGAGAATTGCGACACCCTCATAAAACTTGCATTCAGCATATGGTTTTCAGCAACTGAGACATTTAAATTTAACCTGGGTTCAAGTGAAAAATGCATGTAACCAGTTGTAGTATAATTTACAAGTCGCAAACCAAAAGTGGCCAGGCTGGTATTGAGAAATGTAATTCTATTTTCAGCATACAAGGCAGTTTCGAGTGAATTGGTGATATCAGCCGGTTGCTGATTTTTTTGTGAGGATATGTACGAATTATTAGGGACAAACTTAAGCAGAGAAGTTTGCAGTCCGAAATCAATTATCCAGTTTTTAAATGCGTTGTATTTCCAGTCAGAACTGTAAGAAAGATCCTGAACAGAAGATATATATCTGATCTTTAACTTTGATGTATCTGCTGAACTCGTTAAGGAGTACTTCATCAGCTCCTTTAAACGGTAACGTGTAAAAGATATCCTGTTTGAAGCATATAGTTTTGAAGATATAAGTGAGTTTAGCCTGGCAGATACCAGCCAGTTGCCCCATACATTATTCAGACGGTATTTCTCATTGGAGTTAGCATTGTTGCGCGACCAGTAATTAAGGTAATCATCACCCTGGTATATGTTCACACTAAAAGTGTTCTTTTCATCAGGTTTCCAGGTAAATTTCCCGTTGATGTCATGAAAACCGTATGAAACGATATAGTTGCTTCCGTCCGATAGAGAACTTATCAAGGCCATTAATGGGTCAATCATTGTTTTTCGTCCTGTTAATATGAAAGATGTATTCTTCACCTTCAATGGACCCTCAAGAGTAAAAGAAGCATCCGTGATTCCTATTCCCAGCGAACCTTTCAGCTCTGAATTATCTCCTTCCCTCTGAGCAATATCAACAACAGAAGAAAGTTTGCCTCCATACCTTGAAGGAAAACCTCCTTTGTAAACATCTATATTGTTAATTATTTCAGGATTGAATACTGACAGAAATCCTCCGAGATGATTCACATAAATAAGAGGTACATTATCAAATAAATAAAGATTCTGACCGGGATCGCCTCCACGAACAAGCATCAGGCTTGATCCTTCATTCTGATTATTTATGCCGGGCATAAGCTGCAGGCTCTTAATTACATCAGGCTTACCACCGATTGAGGGCATCTGAGTCATCTGCTGATAATTGATAGTTGCTATATTAAACCTGGGCGTGCGGGGAGCTGAAACTAAAACTTCTTCCAGTTGTTCAGTGGCCGGATTAAGGAATATATTAATAATTGTATCCTTTTTAAGATACAATGCAATCATATCTTTTTTATAACCCAGATAAGAAACTTCCAGCGCTGAATTGCCATTTACAACAATACTGAAATATCCATTGTAATCGGTTGTAATCCCACGTATTGTACCCTGCTCAACTATATTAGCGCCAATCAGTTTTTCCCCGGTGTGTTTATCTTTTACTGTTCCGGAAATTCTGACCTGCTGCTGCGCCATTAACAGAGGAGCAAGAAAGAGGAAAACGAGTGATATTATTATTACCTGAGTACGCATGTGAACTTATTAATTACCAGGAAAAATAGTATCGGATTTAATTGAACTGTATCCTGCAAATATGCCATAACCATCCATAATATTTGAGTATAGCGGGAAAGCAATTGTTGAAGCAGCCATAAACTCGGGATAACGGCCTTTTTCATACAAAAATTTCTGTTTTACAAACTGGTAATAATTGAAGCTGACTGAACGCAATTCAAGTATTACCGGATACAGGGTAGTCCTCAACGGTTCTCCATTAGAACTCCCTGCAGAACCGGTGAAATAGTTAATTGTCATGGTATAACATGTACCCTTGATTGATTCATTGCTGAACAGCGCCATTGGCAGACCTTCATTCAGCAGAACCGGATCAATAATTGTTTCAAGGGAAGCGACACTTTCGTATCTGTGGCGTATAAGCCTGATAACTACTTCATAATATTGTTTTACTGATGGATCATTTGAAAAAGTGAATTTAACGGCAGGATAAGTCATCGCCTCTTCATCCTTTCCTGCAATGTCAATATGAATTATATCAGAGAGAGAAGCAGGTACAGGTATTGAATCGCTGCCTGAAGCTAATTCATAGCCGGGGATGTAAACTTCACATTTATATGATTTAAGTGGTTCAACAACTACTGACGATGAATACAATCCTTTATCAAGGAGAGTCAGAGTCTCCTTATATATACCATCAACATAAAGTGAGACATCAGCATTATCAATTAAAGCAAGCTTGCTGGTATCAAGTTTCCCTGCGAGTGAGACCTGTACTTTTATTGTACTGTCTTTAATCAGAATACTATTTATTGTTGGTTTTGCCGGGAATTCTTGAAATTTATCCGTCACAAGTTCCCTGCAGGAAGCCATTAATATCACAATCAGGTAAAGGAGGATAGAATGTTTCATTTATTAAGTCACTTTAATTTTAATGTCTTTGGAATCAGAAAATAAAATTGACTTTATATGAAAGAACTGATCTCTTGCCATTTAAAAACATGATGTTTGAGAATTTGTAGTACAGATCAAAACTGACTTTTTTACTCTTTGTGTAAAAGGTTAAACCTGGTGCAACATAGTATCCGAATTTGTCTTTCCGGTATGGAGTCATGCTTGATGTTGAAATTGTTTCCCTCCAGTAATGATAAAAATAAGGAGAAGCTTCAGCATATATCTGAAATCTGCTATGGGCCGGAAATAAATATCTGGAATACATTCCTGTTTTATATCCAAAATAATTGAAATAGCGAAAATCCTGACCTGAATTTGTACGAATGGGAAAATCACAGGAAATTTCAATCCCTGTGGTAATATTTTTAGTAATCCTGTACCCGTATCTTACGGAAGAAACAATATTTATCACCCCAAGCCCTCTGGGCCTGAAGAATCCTTCATTTATGAATGGATTGAACAGAATACCAATCTGATTTCTATTATAAGTCAGACTCTCTTTTTTTACTATATCCTGTGATAAGATTGGCTCAGGACATAAAAAGATGCTGATTATAGTCAGACAGATTTTTGATTTGATGATGTTTCTCCTGCGTCCATTGAATAAAAGTAATGAATGCAAGAGAAGTATATAATTGAAGTATGTTTTCATTAGAAAGCAATTAGCAGCAGTATCTGATCTTTATTTAAGTTGTCTATCTATCCTGGTAGGTTTTTCTGACATGGCTGGGGCTCTGAAAGTTTGAAGCAGCAGCTAGACATTGTGCACTTGCCTCAACCTTTTGATACCTATTTTATATACATGTCAAAAACGCCTCAAATGTGACACCATTAATATATATTTATTTCAAAAACTCTGTAATTTATATTCATTCTAAATATAATATACTTATTGTCTGGCTTTTACAACAATCAATCTTGTTAACTTCTAAACATATTTTATTGATAAAATCTAAGTACATGACAAAAATTTACAACATTGGTTAAAGTTATCTATATCGTTGCTAAAAAGCAAGTTGGCGATATAAGTAAGGCCATATTTGAACAAGCTCTTAGCCCTTCTTCCATGTTTTTTGATTTTGATGGGCTTGAGAGTGTCGAGATGTATCCCTACTCTGTACACCCATGCAAAAGCAATTAATACCAGTGCCAATAACTTACTTACCCTATCAATATCAGACAGATGCGTATCTTCAATATTAAAACCACTAGTTTTCAGGGCTTTAAATGCAGATTCTAACTGCCATCTTTCTTTGTAAAGTGCCTGAGCTTTGTCGGGCTTATTGAACGACACTATTATCTGCAGTTCCGGAACATTTTCCTTGTTTATGATCCTCGAAGCAGAGAGATAGCAGAGTTCTCCATTGACCCGGACAATCTTGTGATGAAAGGCACATTCATTGATCTTGAGGTTATTAAACAACCACGAAGCCTTTGCCCTGCGTCCGTTGGAAGGTTTCTCGAACCAGAAGTTGTCACGTATGCGAATATGATATTCAATGTGTAGTTTGTTAAGATACTCCAGCCATTTGTCCCCAACAAACTCCCTGCCGGCCAGCAGGCATCCTATACTGCCGGATCCGAACAGCCTGACAAAGCGGTCCATTAAGTCTATCCTCTCCTGCATGCTTGAGTTTCCGAACTTAGGCATTATATGGAACAGTATAGGGAAAGCTATTCCATTATATACGATGCCTAGAGTAAGGATGTTGATGTTCTTCGTACCGAACTTCCAGTTAGTCCTGTCCAAAACAAGTTTGTATGGTGGTTCGTGTGGCAGAAGAGCAAATATAAATCTAGCAACCAGGTCCGTGTCAAGCGAGTACTCAGCAATAAACCGCTGTATCCTTCTAAGAGAGGACTCCACATTAACATTGGCATCAAACCCACAAGCCAGTTTTTCGAAGCACACAGTCTGCACCTTGCATAACACACTGATAAATAAGCCAAAGAACTTTATACGAGCTAAGTTCATTTTGTCACCAAAGAACTCTTTCAACGTATCAGATAATAATGTAACTTTGTTTTCAACCTTGATTTTCATAGTTGCATATTGTATTGGTCTACAATTACAACATATTGATAATCAAGGTTTTATACCAATAAAAGAACGTATGTTTATTAACAAAATATATTAACATATTAACAATCAGCGCTTTAGCGTTTTTTGTCATGTACTAAGTGATAAAATATAAATAGATTCTATTCATAGACCTGATTTGTTTTCAGATGTTTTCTTAAATACAGGTATGTTCCTATGCCTTACAGCAATCTGGAGCCTGATTGCAACAAAATATGCTCGAAAAACTATTATATCTTGCAGCATTATTAATATGTATTTATCTTGGTGTAGATTATTCCGGCATTTATAATCTTAAATTACAGACTATGAAAAAAGTCCTGGTCTTATGCATGATGCTGATTGCTTCTGCTGAAATATTTGCCCAGGTGGAGCCTTTATGGATCCAGGATACTTCCTTTGTCAAGGAACTCTACATAATGAAAAACAAATTTCAGAGTCTTTCATTTACAGGATATCTCCAGGTTCAGTATCAGAAAGCCGCTTCAGCAGGAATTACAAGTTATAACGGAGGGTCATTTGCACCTCTTTCAGATGAAAGGTTCAGGATAAGGAGGGGCCGGTTCAGGCTTGATTATGAACGCAGGACAGATGCCGGCTTTTACAGGTATAATTTTGCCCTTCAGTTCGATGGCACTGAAAGAGGTGTTAATATAAGGGATATGTTTGGCCGCATCTATGAGAATAAATGGAACTGCTTTGTTGCCACTGCAGGTGTATTCAACAGGCCATTCGGCTATGAGCTGAACTATTCCTCTTCTCTGCGTGAAAGCCCGGAACGGGGAAGGATGTCACAGATACTGATGAACACTGAAAGGGACATGGGAGCTATGCTGTCATTTGAACCTCAGGATAAAACGAATAAATTCTATCCTCTGAAAATTGATGCAGGACTGTTCAACGGACAGGGATTAACCGGAACCGGTGAGTTTGATTCATATAAGGATTTCATAGGAAGGATATCACTAAGAAGAACAAAAATTGCATCAGATTTTTATGTATCAGGAGGTCTGTCATATCTGAATGGCGGCTTTGCCAACGGGTCAGATGTTTTTTTCAGGGCAGGTACCGGTACAACCGGGAATGCAGCTTTTGTTACTGACACTTCAGCTTCAAATGTTAACAGCAAATCCCCAAGAATATATTACGGGGCTGATTTACAGCTGGCCTGGGACAATGCTTTTGGCAGAACAGAGTTAAGGGCTGAAATAATTAATGGCACTCAGTCAGCTACTTACAGCACCTCAGTTACTCCCGGCGTACTGCCTGTAAACAGCATGTCAAAACCGGAACCTGTATTTGTCAGGTCATTTAACGGGGCATATTTTTACTTCCTGCAGACCTTCCTGAAAAAACACCAGGTGGTATTGAAATACGACTGGTATGATGCCAACAGCAAGGTTGACGGAAATGAACTTTTTACTGCTGATTTTTTCGGGCCGGCAGATCTGAGATATGATACTTTTGGAGCAGGTTACGTTTATTATATGAATGATAACCTGAAATTTGTTCTTTACTATGATCACCCTGTGAATGAAAAATCAGCTTTGACGGGGTATTCCTCTGACCTGAAGGATGACACATTTACAATAAGAGCTCAGTTCAGATTCTGACTTTTAACATTTTTTGTACAGGAAGACCTCTCCCGCTTTCTTTTTTTTTCAGAACTTTATTATTGAAGTCCATAAACTATTCAATCTCATGAAAAAGATCCTTTTTCCTGCATTATTGCTTCTTGTAATGAAAGTCGCTTCCCAGGCACCCATGGTGATAAACGAAGAAAACTCTGCCTGGCAGCGATGGCTTGAAAAACCGGTAATTGCCTCAAGGATACTCGACAACATGGAAAACAACCTCAAGTGGACCTCATCAACAGGAGGCGCCATCGGTCTTGCCGATTCCCGCTTTACTGCAAAAAAAGAGGAAGCCAGGATGAACTATGTCTCAATAAGTAATACCGGAAAGAGATCACATACCGGGAGTAAATCCCTTATGATGAAATTTCCGGCAAAGTTTGATATCCCGGCGCCAAAAAGCGGACGTGGCTGGGGCACTGCAGAAATTCAGTTTGCAGTACCCGACGAGGACTGGACAAAATTCAACAGGATATCTGTATGGATATACTCTGACAATCCCGGATCATACATGAAAGATGTTGTAATAAAAGTATATAACGACGGTATTGAAAAACTGCCTGCTCTTTTTGGTCAGGAAGGTGAATCAATCTTCAATCTTGAAAATAACAAATGGAACCATATTGTATGGGAGATAGGCAATGTAGCCCGTGACAAAATAACCCGGGTTGAAATTACATCAGGAATTGCAGGCCATGAACCGGAAGCCTGCGACTCAACAACATTTTATTTCGACGACCTGGCACTTGAGCAGGTAGAACCGGATTATGTTGAAGGCTGGCCGGTATGGGAAGGAAGGATAGCCTATAGCCATACAGGGTATCTTCCATACGCTCCGAAAACTGCAATTCTCAGCAAATCTGATGCAGCTGAGTTCCGGATTGTCGATGAAAAATCAGGGAAAACAGTACTTACAAAAGCAGTCACTACAGTCACCGGCAGGCTCGGAACATTTAAGGTGCTGGACTTCTCAGAGCTGAACCAGACAGGTTCTTACCGGATAGAAACAGGCGGTATGGTCACCAAACCTTTCCGTATCGATCCTTCAGTATGGGAGGAATCGGTCTGGAAAGCTTTAAACTTCTACTATGTTGAACGCTGTGGGATGACTATTCCCGGAATTCATGGGGTTTGTCACCGCGACTGGACAAGCATCCACGATGATAAGAGGATAGTAATAAACGGCGGCTGGCATGATGCCGGCGATCTGACTCAGGGTCTGAGGAATACCGGTGAAGGAGCTTATGCCATGTTTGCCCTGGCAGAGGAACTGAATAAAAAAGGCATTAATCCGAAGCTTTATGAACGACTGATGGAGGAAGCACAATGGGGTCTTGACTGGATACTTAAAACAAGTTTCGGAGACGGTTACCGTAATGAAGGATCGGTTAACAGCAGGCGCACCAATGGAATAATAGGCGACTATGATGATGTCACCTCTGTGGCAAAAAACAGTCCCAAAGCCAATTTTCAGGCTTCCTCAGTTGAAGCAATAGCCTACAGGCTTCTGAAGGACAGGGATCCGCGGATTGCGAATTACTCTCTCAGGATGGCAGAATCGGACTGGAACTTTGCTGTTGAAAAGATGATAGTTACAAGGGAAAATGATTCAACAGCAGTATGGGGAGTGTCATTCGACTCAGGTGAAGTATTGCACGAAATAGCCTCTGCAGGAATCGCTGCATCAGTTGAATTATGGAAGGCAACAGGAAAGGCTATTTACAGGGATAAAGCTGTTGAACTGGCTGAGATAATTGTTGCATCACAACAACGTAGCAGGCCTGCGATGGATGTTCCTCTTACCGGCTTCTTTTATACCGGTCCTTCAAAAAAATATGTTCTTCACTATTGTCATAACGGAAGGGAACAGGAACCGATAGCAGCTCTTGTTTCTCTTTGCGAGGAGTTTCCGGAACACCCTGACTATATGAAATGGTATTCGGCAGTTGTTCTTCATTCTGAATTCCTTAAAACATTTTCAGAATATACAGCACCCTACAGGGTAATGCCTTCTTCCATTTACAATGACAAGGATTATCTGCAGGTACCCGAGACAAGAAAGGAATCATTCCGCCAGCAGGTACTTAACGGCATACCGCTTGGAAAGGGCAATTACCTGAGGATCTTCCCGGTATGGATGGATTACAGGGGTCATTTCGGAACTATATTACCTCAGGCTCAGGCCCTTAACTATGCTGCAAGGCTTCGCGGCGACAATGAATGCCTTGCACTATCGCTAAGGCAGATGGAATGGGTAATGGGACTGAATCCATTCTCACAAAGCAATATGTATGGCGAAGGCTATGATTTTCCTCCGCTTTACACACCCTCATCCGGAGACATTGTTGGAGGCCTCCCTGTTGGTATACAGACAAAAGGTGATGCTGATATTCCATACTGGCCTGTCCAAAACAACTGGACCTACAAGGAGATATGGATACATCCTGTTAACCAGTGGCTGGGTCTTATGCGCGACCTTACAGGCGCTTTTCAGAAGCCTGTTGAAGCTGAAGCAACTGTGAAAGATTTAACAGTTGATTTGACTGAAACGACTTCGCCAAATGGAACAGTAACAATCACTGCAACAATACAGGGCACTGGCAATCATACACTTAACCTACGAAGCAGTAACCTGAACATAAAAAGCAGTGAAAGGAAAATTTCCCTTACTGCCGGTAAAAAAGCGACTGTAAAATGGCAGGGCAAAACTCTTAATGCTTCAGAACCCTGGGTGGCTCTGGTTGTTCCTGACAATGATTTAACAGAAAGATCAGAAGTGCGCGGATGCAGCTGGGAAAGATAAAACTGATCTTTAAGGTATCCTGTTAAAGCCTTCAGCTTTTACTTTCCATTTACCGTTAGAAGGGAATCCCGGAGCATGACCTTGTGATCCATCCCATCCGCCGGCCATCATTGCAACAGCTGACAACAGAGCCCCGTTTGACGGGAAGTACGGGAAAGGTCCGCCTGTTGCAAGCCCGTGCTCATCGAACTGAAAACCTGGCGACTTGTGCAAAAGCATCTCAATAGCGAGTTCAGTATTTCCCGAGCGCGCAGCTGCCATGGCCATCATTGGAAAATCCCAGCCCCAGGTCCTGTTGAAATTCCATGTTGCTGCAACCTTTTCCAGAGTCCTTCTGAAACATGAAGTATCGACACCATCACCGGGCAGCATCCCGAAAACACCTGTAAGAGCCGGATGCTCAAAATTGAATTTTGTCCACATACTGTCAATCCCTTCATGAGTAACGTAGAGTCCATCCTGAACGGGCAAATCAGAAAGTCCTACAAGCACATCATCCCATTTCTTGTCCCTTGCCAGACCTGCCCTCTCCCGCCATTCCTGGGCAGTGCGGAGCCCGTAACGCCAGTATCCGAGTTCAAAGGCAGGATTGATTGTTGTCAGAGGGTCAGTGTTTTCGGATACGATATAAACCGGAGGACCAAGAACATAACGATTGCCTGTGCTGTCGAGGAAAGCATAATCTGCCATGAAATCAGCAGTCTCAAACACTATATCCTTCCATTTTTCAATTGTAACGGCTGAAGGATGAAGACGATAATCAAGCTCTGCAAAATAGATGGGATGAGGCTGCTGCCAGATAAGCATTGCATGGATTATATGAGGCCATTCACGGTCAGTATCACCTGTACATTTGGGCCACCTGGCTCCCTTATACCCCTGTTTTTCAGCTCTTTGTTTTGAAGTTTCCAGGTAATTCCCGTAAACCTGAAGGCTTTTTTCAATCTGATCCCACCTGTTCCAGAGAGCATAATGAACGTAATGCCACGAGATCATCTCGAAGTGGAAGCGTCCAAACCATCCGTTGTTAACAAGCCCGGATTCCTGTGGAGGCAACGATCCTGCCTCATTGACTTTCATAAGGTACTGTGAAAGCACGATGCGTCTCTCCAGCTCCATCCAGCGGGGATCGCTGCTCCCGGAAAGATCGATTGACGCGCCTGATTTCCAGAAAAGTGGCCATGCCTGTTTGCTCTGGGATACAATTTCATCAGCTGACAGGCCTGAACCTGCCTTATCACTACTGAATACAGCGGAAAACTTAAGTTCCCTACCACCGGAAGGGACCAGGTAAAAGCGGTGCTCTGATGATATTGTGTCCCCAGACAGAAACTCTGCACTGTTTTGCCAGTTTATACTTACATGATATTCTGCATCATCCATCTTTCTTTTAACAGAAACAGAAGATCCCGTTCTTTCCTCTATCAAAGATGAATGCGCATCCTGCTTCCCATAATCACCCAGATACATCTCCATATTTTTCCCGTCAGCATAAGGAAAATCAAAGAATACCTTAAGCTGACCTGTGCTTATCAGGTCTGACTTCACACTGACTCCGAGAGCATCAAGCTCCGGATGGCAGGAGGTAATTACCTCGGTACTCTTCCCTTCAAGCTCAAATGTGCTTATTATGATCCCATTCCAGAGATCAGTCACCTGCTTTGTATTTGTCAGGTCATCAACAGCTGCCATTGATCCGTCTGACTTGCTAAGAACAAAGCCTATCCTTCCGAGGTTGAAAGCATGAGGATTGCCGGCCAGCCATTCAGAGAGTTCCGGCTGCTCCGGATCTGGTACCGGATACATGATATTTTTTCCATGGTTATTATAGGCAGCTCCTTTAAAATCATCTGGTTTCTTTCCTTCCGGAAGCGGAAAACTGTGCCAGGCCCAGTGAGCCATGGTATTGAAAGGCACAAAGGTTTGCAGACCTGTAATATCGGCTCCGAAGGCGAATTCGCCATTTCCAACCTGTGCAGGGCTTTTAGGATTACTTAAAGTCGTTTCAATATTATGCCGTCTGACAACTTTTTCCCTGTCTATTTTGTTATATACTGAATCGGTACAGGAAGTAAAAGGTAAATAAAAAACTAAGGTTAGGCAAAAGAGATACTTGCAACTAAAACACATAATATATTTATTATTAAACACATACAAATTAAACACTTAGTGATCCTTTGTGACTTAGAGTCTTTGTGGCATTTTTTAGTCACCAGGGCACTAAGGCACAAATCCCGATAACTATCGTGAACACAAAGTTTTTAAGACTATAAAGAACTCAATCCTTAAATTGAATAAATTTTCAATAAATTTAGTTTAATAATTTTCAATAATTGAAATCATGGTACAAACTATTCTTGGTTCAGGAGGAGCCATAGGAGTTCCGCTTGCAAGGGAACTTAAAAACTATACTGATAACATTCGTCTTGTAAGCAGGCATCCTGTAAGAGTAAATGAGACTGATCAGCTTTTTGCTGCTGACGTCAGTGATCTTAAGTCGGTTGATAAAGCAATTGCCGGAAGTGCAGTGGTATATGTTACTATTGGTTTTGAATACAGCCTGAAAGTCTGGAAAAAGACCTGGCCGATGTTTATGGGGCAGGTAATTGACTCATGCATACGACATAATGCAAAACTGGTCTTCTTTGATAATATTTATATGTATGATAAAAGCTCTGTTCCATTTATGACAGAGACCTCAGCAGTAAATCCTCCGAGTGAAAAAGGCAAAGTAAGAGCACAAATAAGGGAGATGATATTGAAGCAGGTTGAAAAGGGAGATCTGACTGCACTAATAGCCAGGGCAGCTGATTTTTACGGACCTGACAATAAGAACAGCACTCTGAAAATAATGGTGGCTGACAATTTTATGAAAGGCAAAAAGGCGCAGGCATTCGGCAATCCCGACAAGATACATACCTACACTTATACCCCGGATGCAGCAAAAGCAACTGCTGTTCTGGGGAATACACCCGATGCCTATGGACAGGAGTGGCATGTCCCGACAACAAAAGAAAAGCTTAGCACACGTCAGTGGATTGAACTTATAGCCAGAGAGCTTCAGACGAAACCTAAGATTCAGGAAGTACCGGCATTTTTAATTAAGCTACTTAGTATTTTTATTCCGATAATGAGAGAGTTTCCTGAAATGCTTTATCAGTATGAACAGGATTATATATTCGACAGCAGCAAATTTGAAAAACGCTTTGGATTCGGAGCCACTTCTGCCGGGGAAGGGATTAAAAACATGATTGCCTGTCTGAGTAAATAAATTACAATCAATGAATAACATTCTTAATACACTGCATTACCGATCAGGGCTAAGGATCCCGATTCTGCTGTTTTTTCTTCTGCCGGTAAACGGTACGGCTTACTCCCAGCAGGCATTATACAAAGAATTCCAGGATGTTATAAATAAGGAAGTAAATGAGAATATGCCCGGACTTCTTATACACGTTGAATGCCCTGACAGGAATATTTCATGGAGTGGTGCTGCCGGTTTTTCAGATAAGGATGCCCGTGTTCCCATGAAAGCTGATCAGAGTTTCAGGATAGCCAGCGTGACAAAAACATTTGTGGCTTCAACGATACTGAGGCTCTGGGAAGACGGAAAACTATCCCTTGATGATCCTGTCACGAAGTATATTTCGAAGGAGCATACGGCAATTCTTGAGTCGGGCGGCTATGCTGTTAATAAAATAACAATAAGACATCTTCTGTCTCACTCTTCCGGGTTGTATGACCATGCACAATCCGAAAATTATGATATAAAGATAAAGGAAGATCCTTCCCATAAATGGACAAGGACCGAGCAATTGCAGAAAGCGGTTGAATGGGGAAAGCCTGTAGGAGGTATTGGAGAAAAATTCAGTTATTCCGATACCGGATATATTTTGCTGGGTGAAATAATTGAAAAGATCACCGGGAAAAGCATGAATGATGCAATAAGAGAAGAGCTGAATTTCAGAAAGCATGGATTGAAAGATACCTGGATAGAAGGGCTCAGACCCCCGCAAAAGGAGAACAGGATCCATCAGTATTCGGATAATGCAGACACTTATGACTACAGCCCATCCATTGACCTTTACGGTGGTGGCGGTTTTCTCTCAACGACTTCTGATCTGGCAGGGTATTTTCAGCTTCTCTTTAACAGGAAAGTATTCCGAAACGAGTCAACGCTTGATACTATGCTTGTTCCTGTCAGCTACAGGGAGAAGCCCAGGATGGATTACAGGAAAGGCATGTACATGATTAAGGTCAACGGAATAGATGTTTTCACCCACACCGGATTCTGGGGCACGCAGGTTGTGTACATTCCTCAGCTTAATACCTCAATAGCAACCAATTACAGCAGCGTCTGGGATAAGAGAGGACCTGCCCCTGTGATCCCAGAGATCATAAAAATTTTGCAGGAGATACAATAGATACCTTTAAAGGAAGTTCTTGTCGAGATATTCCTGGAACTTGTCCTTATACTGGTCGCTTACCGGAATGTATGTTTTCCCGAAAATAATCCTGCTCCGGGCTATTGTATCTATCCTCTGAAGATTCACAATAAATGAGCGGTGCACACGCATGAATTTATCAGCAGGGAGCTTTGTTTCAAGAAGTTTCAGCGAAGTGAGTGAAAGTACCGGCTTAGGATCGCCTATTGTGAAAACTTTCACATACTCCTTCAGTCCTTCAATATAAAGTATATCATTGAAGTTTATCCTGCGTATCTTATAATCTGATTTCAGGAACAGGAATTCATTATTAGCTTCAATCTTAACAGGAATATTTTTTTCAAGTTTTATAAGCCTTTCTGCCTTGTGAACTGCCTTCAGGAACTCCTCGTAGCTAAAAGGTTTCAGAAGGTAATCAACAACCTCGAGCCTGAAGCCTTCAATTGCATATTTCTCAAAGGCAGTTGTGAATATCACCTTAGGACCTTTCAGCATCGATCTTGTAAACTCTATACCTGACAAATCAGGCATCTGAATGTCGATAAAAATAAGCTGGGTATCGGATCCCGGAACAAAGGCAGCAGCTTCGAGGGGATTCTCAAAGCTGCCAAGCAACCTTAATTCGGGAGTCTTCCCGATATAACTTACAACAAGCTTGAGAGCAAGCGGCTCATCATCAACAGCGATCACATTTATCATGTTTTCATCCTAAGTTTGAGAATTACTTCAAAAACATCTTCTTTCCTGTTGATTTTTAAATCGTACCGGCCCGGAAACAGCAATTCAAGGCGCTTGCTCACATTTCCAAGACCAATACCTGAAGTATCTGCAACAGACCCACTAGCTCCCATAGACAAGCTGTTTGTACATTTGAATAATATCTCCTCATCAGATGCAATAAGGTCAATATCGATGAATGATTTGTCCCTGAAGCTCACTCCGTGTTTAAAGGCATTCTCTATGAAAGGAATAAAAAGCAGCGGAGGAATACTTATATTTTCAAATTCCTTCGGGAAGTTTACACTGAGGCTGATTTTCTCGCTCATTCTCAGCTTCATAAGGTCAATATAGTTATTCATAAACTCTATTTCACTGCTTAGCTTCGTATCATCCGTTTCAGATTCATAGAGCAAATATCTCATCAGCTTCGACAGTTTCAGTACAGCTTTCTGTGAATCATCCTGATTGATACTAATGAGCGAATAAATGTTATTAAGGGTATTAAAGAAGAAGTGAGGACTTATCTGGTTCTTGAGAAAGGCAAGCTCCGAGTTCAGCTTTTCACGCTCCAGATCCTTTTGTATCTTCTCAATTGCAGAATGTCTTTCAAGCACTTTAAGTCCGAGTGAAAAAAACACAAGGAAGAGTGAGGTAAAGCCATAATTAAAAAGATGCATCTGCCTGAAAGGCGGCCTGACAGGGAATCTCAGAATAGGGCCGGGAGGTACAGGCCTGGCTACGTGCCGTAATTCATGTGGAGGCTTTTCAGGCTGCCTACCCACAACATAATTGAAGACTGCCTTATTTGAAAAATCAGAAATGAAATAGAACATAACAAGCAGCAGGGCAGCCGAAAGGAAATACCTGTATTTCTTCCCGTCAAAGAAAAACTTTGGAACAAGGAAAAAATAGTTTGTGTAAAAAATCACTCCGTTGATAGTCAGGTTAATGTAATATAACCAGATAAAGTCGGTAGCGATCTCCCATCTCTTAATGAAATAAAGAGGAAGACCGATTAATATTGTCCATGCAAGGAAATGCAGCAGTATCTTGATCTTTCCAGTTTCAAAAAAACTCGTTTTCATCTTTCCTGAGTTTATTCAAATTTAACCAATAATCTTGTTTTATTCATACCTCAGGGCATCAATCGGATTCAGTCCCGCAGCTTTTTTTGCAGGGTACCATCCGAAAAACACACCGATAACAAAACATACAATGAAGGCAAGCACTACAGACTGTGTTGTCACAAAGACTGCTGAGCTCATCAGTGTGCCTGCTATTCTTGCAATCAGGTATCCGAAAATAATCCCCAGAATTCCGCCGAGGGTACTGAGCATCATCGATTCCACCAGGAATTGCTTAAGGATATCCCTTCCCTTGCCTCCTATTGACATTCTTAATCCGATTTCCCTGGTACGCTCGGTAACTGATACGAACATTATATTCATTATGCCTATTCCACCAACAAGGAGTGAGATTCCTGCAATGGCGCCAAGAAGGAGTGTCATTATATCGGTTACAGATGAGACAGTTTCAATAAGCTCTGACTGTGACATTGTTCTGAAATCATCCTCTTCCGATTCCTTGATTTTGTGTGTGCGCCTCAGGATTGTCTGTATCTCGCTTATTGCCTCAGGGCTTCGCTCCTCACTAACAGCTGAAGCAAATATTCCGTTTATGTAATCGATTGCGGCCAGTCTCCTCTGTACTGTTGTGTATGGGGCAAGGATCAGGTCATCCTGATCCTGTCCCATACCGCTTTCACCCTTCTCTTTCAATACACCTGTCACCAGGAACGGAAGGTTTTTTATCCTTATCGACATGCCGACAGGATCACTGTTTTCACCAAACAGCTCATCGGCAACAGTCTGACCAAGCAGGCACACCTTCGCCATACCCTTAACTTCCTGTGCATTGAAAATTCTTCCGTTACTTATTTCAAGTTTTTTTATACTTAAATATTCTTCACTTACTCCATAAATTGTTGTCTGGGTATTCTGATTGCCATAGATCACCTGTCCACTGGCCCTTATCTCGGGAGACACAGCGGCCAGGGAGGTGGCCTCATTTCTCAGTGCAATAACATCACTGTATTTAAGAGCCACAGAACCTGAAGATCCGAGGCTAACCCCTCCCCTGCGCTGCATGTTGGGCATTACCATAACCATGTTGGTGCCCATTGATGACATCTCTTCCCTGATACTTATTTTTGAACCTTCTCCGAGAGCCAGCATCGCTATAACTGATCCGACACCTATCACTATGCCAAGCATTGTGAGAAACGCACGAAGCTTATTTCTCAGCAAGGCCCTGATTGCTATCCGGAATAAATTTGAATAATTCATCTCACTGCTTTTTACATTTCAACATACTCCTCAACAGGCAATGTTTTTAAAATATCCCTCGCAAAAAGCCTGTCGGTTACATATAATTCTTTCTGAATACGGCCATCCCTGAAGATCACATTTCTTCCTGCGAATTTTGCAATGTCAGGCTCGTGAGTTACGAAAACTATCGTACGCCCTTTTTCATTAAGATCCTGAAAAAGGTCCATAATCTCAAAAGAAGTTCTTGTGTCGAGGTTCCCGGTAGGTTCGTCAGCAAGAATAATCCTTGGATCATTTACAAGTGACCTGGCTATTGCAACCCTCTGCTGTTGTCCTCCTGAAAGCTGATTAGGCATGTGATGCATCCTGCCGGAAAGGCCTACTGCTTCAAGGGCCGCGATGGCTCTTTCCTTCCTTTCCCTCGACTTAATTCTGTTATTATAGAAAAGCGGCAGTTCAACATTCTCAAGAGCTGTTGTCCTTGGAAGCAGGTTATATGCCTGGAAGACAAAGCCGAGCTTGTCATTTCTCAGCCTTGCCAGGTCATCCCTGCTCAGCGTGTTTACATCAACTCCTTCAAAATTGTAATATCCTCCTGATGGCTTGTCGAGGCAGCCAAGTATGTTGAGCATTGTCGATTTCCCTGAACCGCTGGCTCCCATTATTGCCACGAACTCACCGTCTTCAATCTGAAGGTCTACCCCGCGGAGGGCATTTACTGTGACCTCTCCAACCTGGTAAGCCTTCTTAAGTCCTTTAATTTCTATTATTATCTTTTTCATGACTTCATGCTTTTTCTTCTGTCAGAACCTGTTTTCAGAAAGGGAATGGTCCTCTCGGCCTGTCATCTGCCTTTACAACGGTTTCCTTCTTCTCGCCTGTATTCATTGCTATAACAGCTTCGTCGCCTTCACTGAGACCGGACAGGATCTCTACAACTGATCCGTTCTCAATACCTGTCGTTATTCTCACCGGGCGGATAAGTCCCTTGTCGTCTTTTACCCATACTGTTCTGTTTCTGTCAGTTGCGCCTGCCGGGGCAGCAGGAGGTGCCGGTATTGCGCCCATATCCGCAAACTTTTCTGCCTGACCGGGAACAGGTCCCATCCCTTTATCTGCCATTTTTTTGAGCCACTCCAGATCTGGGGTGAATCTCAGAGCCTTCCCGGATAATGTTATTGTGTTCTCCTTTTCCTCAGCAAATATAGTTGTGCTAGCCGTCATGCCCGGCATCAGTTTCATCTCAGGGTTTGGAGCACTGAGGATGACTACATAGGTCACCACATTATTGGTTGTAACAGGCTGCAGCCTTACCTGGGTCACTGTTCCCCTGAATGTCAGATCAAGAAAAGCATCAACAGTGAATTCAACTCTCTGACCTTCCTTAACCTTGCCTATGTCTGCCTCATCAACATTTGTCTGTACCTCCATTTGTGTCAGGTCATTAACAATAGTGAAGAGAGTCGGAGTGTTGAAGCTGGCTGCTACTGTCTGCCCTTCCTCTATTGCCCTGTTCAGAACAACTCCATCGATTGGCGAATAGATTGTTGCATAGGCAAGGTTGACTTTTGCCCTTGCAAGCGCTGATTTTGAACTGCTTAATGAGGCTTTTGCATTCTCAAGGTTGAAAACAGCCTGGTCAAAATCGGCCTGGGCTATGAGGTTCTTCTCATATAATGGCTTCAACCTGTTGTAAGTGGCTTCCTGGAAGTTGAGCTGGGCCTGAGCCTGGTCGACATTGGCCTGGCTTTGTTCAACCTGGGCCCGCAGAGGGGTTTCATCAAGACGGGCAAGCACCTGTCCCTGTTTTACCCTGTCGTTGAAATCAACATAAATATGTTCAATAATTCCTGAAACCTGTGTACCCACATCAACAGTTGTTATTGCTTCAATTGTTCCTGTTGCAGTGACAGTATTTGAAATTGTCCCGCGTTCGGCTTTAACAGTCTCAAAAGCAACAGCCTTCTCACTGGCTGTAAGTGGCTTAAGAGCCAGAACTGTAATTACTACTGCAGTAATTACTCCTGCAGCTATTAATAAATTGCGTCTCATATTCTTTTTCATTTTAATAAACTATAGTGTAAGGGGATTCCCCTCATAAAAATCAAGAACCTTGTAACTGTAGATCAGGTTGTACTTCGACTGTAGCAGCTGACTCTCAGCCACTATCAGATTTGTTTTTGACACGAGGTAATCGACAGAACTGATTATTCCCTGGTTGAATTTCTCTTCAGCCAGCGCTGTCGACTCAAGTGTTGCCATATAATTCTCATTACTGGCTTCATATTCAGCCTGAGCAGAGGTAACATCAACACAGGCCTGCTCAATGCTCTTCCTGAGCTGATTCCTTGTATCAGTTTCACTCAGTTCGGCCTCCGAGTAGCTGTTTTTAGCAATCTGAATACTGGTCTTAACCTGTTTTCTCTGATATATTGGTATTGCCAGGGAAATTCCGGCTGCCGGATAAAGGCCGTCATTTATCTGGTTAAAATATGTTCCGGTGCCCCCGCTCGCAAATCCTGTCGTAATGCCTGCGCTTGCAGTTAAGGATGGGATATAACCTGCTCTGGCAATCTTTTCATCCAGGCCAGTTATCTGTTTGATTACTGCAGCGTTTTTGATTTGCGGTTTGACTGCGAGGGCTGTTTCATAAATACTTCTGACATCAGGCTTTCTTAGCTCATTAAGCAGACTTCCCATGTCAGGATGCTCAATCTCAAAATTATTATCTGCGGGTAATTCAATCAGCTGCATCAGGCTGATCCGTGCTATTGCATATTGTTTTTCAGAATTGGCAAGAGTGAGTTTCTCACTTGCAAGCTGCGATCGTACCTGACTGTAATCAGCCATTGAAATGACCTTCATCCGCAGTCGTTCCTCCGCAAGACTCAGCTGACCTTCAGTTGACTCAATCTGCATCCTGCTGTTTTTAACCAGTTCTTCTGCATAAAGAACCTGCAGATATGCATCGAGTATGCTCAGGCTGATTGTTTCCCTGGCTGTTTCGAGCGTTAGTTCACTGCTGAGCATATCAAGCTCACTCTGGCGAATCAGGTTCATGAGCCTTGAACCATTATACAAAGTAACTCCGCTGTTCAGTGAATAACCGGAGCTATTTGAATAAGTGTAACCGGCACCTGCTGCCTGTGAGTTTTTCCAGCTGAAATTCTGATTCACAGCTGCATTCACTGAAGGGAAGCGCTGGGCCTTTGCCTGGTCATAGTACAGGGCTGAACGTTCGGCAGCAAGTACGCTTTTTCTGATCTGTATATTACTGCTGAAGGCATAGTCGATGCATTTTTCAAGCGACCATAAACTGTCAGACTGTGAATACAGCTGTGCGCCTGAAAATGCAAGGAATGATAATATTAATATTTTTCTCAATAACATGGATTTCAATATTTTCTATCAAAAATATATCCATGTTTAAGTCCTTGAAAATAAATTATAAGATTGGTTTACTTTTATATACAGAAGACTGCTTTTTATATATGAGACCAGCCCTCAGAGGTATATCATCCGATCTAAGAGTCATATTAAAGTGAGATAGCAAGGTTAAAATTTTCGGATGTTGAAAAAGCGTCTGTTGAATATAATTCCCTTTGTGTGACTTTGTGCGATACTTTGTGATCCTTTGTGGTTCAACAACTTAAAATTTACCACAAAGTACACCAAGGTTATCACGAAGGCTCACAAAGAGCTTTCCCGCCACCCTCACACTAAAGCAGAACAGCCCTTTTGATATTCCATTCTCAGGTTGAGGGAAATACACTCAACGGGCAGATTCGTTTACCTGTATATATATGGTATCGGAATTCAGTCCCGTAAAAATCCCATAGCCGTTTGCTATGCTTGTTGACGGATTGGTCAGGTTCTGGGAACTTGATATCTTCTCATCATACAGGGAGGCATAGTCAGGCAGGACATGAAAAAGAATAATTCTGTGCTGACCAAAATACTGGAATTCCTGTGGACGTATTTCTATTCCCTGCGAAGTTGTCGGACGTTTGCGGAACATGTTCATCGGCGGGATTGAATCACTGAAGTCCCTGACAGGATCCAGCTCGCTTTCAACACATTCAATAACAACAATATAATAAGAGGCATCTTCATTATCCCATGTAAGGCTTAATGGTTCCATCGATCCGAATGAACCCATTGATGGCATAGCGCCTTCAGTCATGCGTACCACACTCACATTATCATCCGAAGCTGTAAAATTTGAAGGTTTGGCCGGAATTGATGTTGTTGCAAGCACTTTTCTTAAATTATAAATAAAAGACAGTGTGAATTCATCACCTTCCCCAATTACAGAGGAATCGGTATATGTTCCGTCTCCTGCAGGGGTCATTGTATGAGTCTCATTACCTTTCTTTATTGTGATCGTAAGTGCATCAATATCATCATCTGAATAAACTGCATTGCCTGCAAAGGGAATCTGTCTTGACACTTTTACAAGAGGAGTAGCGCCCGGGCTGAGATAAGATTCAATCACAGGAAAATCAGTAAAAGGAGCTGTCAGCTTTTCACAGGAGTATGAAGAGAAGACTACTATACTTATCAGAACTATAAGCCTGGCTTTCATTTATCTAAGCTTTAAAGAAAGTGTTAAATTGGGAGTTATTCCGAGATAATTTATATTGGTTTCCAATACCTGGCCATCAACAATTGTATACTGCTTATACCAGGTATTAAGATGATTATAAATGTTGAAAAGAGAGAATCCCACATAACCTATTTCTTTTCTTCGTTTCTCGCTTTTCCAGCCTCTGAGAAGCTTATATGTAACAGAGAGATCAAGTCTGTGATAATCAGGCAGCCTGAGATAGTTTTTTGATGTTACCGTGAAGAAATCCTGCGATGAACCTCCCAGAAGATCAATTGTATAGGCGCCTGAAGGAGCAGTATAGGGACGGCCGGATGCATAGATCCAGTTTGCAGAAAAAACAAACCTTCTGAAATTATACATCCCGACAATTTTAAACTCATGACGGACATCCTGATTAGCCGGGAAATAATCGACAGAATACATGTTGAAATAATTCATGGCCTCTCCAAGTGTGTAGCTTACCCAACCTGTCAGGTCTCCGTATTTCTTCTGAGCAAGGAATTCAACTCCTCTTGAATAAGCTTCCCCTGCGAAAAAATTCTCATTGTAGTCAGTTCCCATCGGGCTGGCATTAATGCGGAGCGAATACTCCGTAAGATTTGCTATCTCTTTGTAATACAGCTCACTACTAAAGAGCCATACTGGCGTCTCATAAGACAAACCGGCTGTAAAATGAATTGAGGAACTTACAGGAATGGATTCCCCATCAGACAGGATCCAGAAATCCTTTGAACCCGACATAATATCTTCCCTTGTAATCCTGTTGGCAAACTGATAATATTTTCCGCTTGCAGCTTTTATTGAAAGCCTGTCTGTTACAGCGAATGAACCCGACAACCTGGGTTCAGCATATAAGCCGCCGGTAATATCATAATAGCTGAACCTGATACCGGGAAGGATACGGATCCTGTCTTTAAAAATCCGGAATTCATTCTGGACATAGCCTCCAGTCAGAGGACCATTGTCACTCCGGTCAAGAAGCTTAAGTGTGTCACTCTGTGCATAATCATATTTAACATCATACAGAGTTGCAAATACTCCAAACTGAAATTTACTGAAATTAAACATATCCCACTGGTAATCAGACCTTAGACTGAAATCTTTCAGGTCATTATTTTCGAAGATCCCCGATCGTGTTGTTACAGGCGACTTATCCTCACTGTATATAGTCCTTTCCTGCGATCTGTCCCTGTTGCTGTAATAATTTGAATAGCTGAGTACTGTATTCCCATAGATATTCGGATTCCATTTACGGCTCCATTTCAGACTTGCTCCAATGTTTCCATACTTTGTCAGATCAGCAGAGTTCATATTGAAATTTGCATTCCGCTGACCAAAACCCACTTCTGCTGCATCAAAACCATTGTCAAGCTTATCAGTACCGTTATAAATACTGAGTGAAATGATATTATTATTGTCCGGGTGCCATGTCAGTTTCCCGTTCAGGTCATAAAAATAGGAGGTGATTGTTGCTGCCTGTTCAAACCTTCTCCCTTCCCCCACAGGTGCAGAAGCCCTTGTTACTGAGCCCTTTCCGAACTTGTCCGAAATAAGGTCATATATCGGACCCTGATATGATCGTCTGAATGCCAGAAAGGCCGTCATGTTTTTTCCAATTGGGCCTTCAGCATATACATTAGCGCTCAATAAGCTTAAATCACCTCCAGTATTAAATCTCTTCTGGTTACCTTCCTTGCTTGTTATTTCAGTTACACTTGACAGACGTCCTCCGAACTTCGACTCAAAACCACCTTTGTAAAGCTGAACATCCTTTAATGCATTGGAGTTGAAAGCGCTGTAGAAACCATAGAGGTGGTCAACGTGATATACGGTGAAACCATCATAAAGAACAAGATTCTGATCGGGAGTTCCCCCGCGTACATATAATCCTGAGGAAGATTCATTTGAAGCACTAATGCCCGGCATCAGCTGAAATGATCGCATAACATCACGTTCACCCATTGAAGGGAGCTGTTCAAGCTTCTTTGGAGTAATCTTCACAGTATTGACGCTTTCCTTCTTTGTCATAACAACTTCATCCTTCGAAGCAGTTATTGTAACGCCTTTCAAAGCTTGTATGCTGGGACTAAGTTCAACCTTCATATCAGTCATCTGAACCGACGGTGTCAGGAAAACCTCAGAAGCCCTGTAACCAACATATTGTATCACCAGGGTGCTAGTATCTGTTGGAACCTTTACAAGTGTAAAAAACCCATCACTGTTCGTGGTAGTCCCGATTATTGTGCCTTTAACCTGAATAGATGAAAAGGGCAGCGCCTCTCCTGTTACCTTATCAACAACCTTGCCTGTCAGGGTAAAATTGAAATTTTCAGCAGGTCCGAAAAAGGTTTTTACCGGCAACTTCTCTGATTCAGCTTCACTGCCGGTATCATTTTTATTATCCTTCTCAACATAGAAAGTAGCAGTTTCCTCCTTTACAACAGGATCATACTGAACCTGCTGTTCCGTGAAAGTGCTTGTAATATTTTCCGTGGCACCTGCGCTTGTTTCTGCAACTGTATCATTTTGCGCAAGATGTATTTTGGAAAATATGTTATACAACATGTTTTTATTAAGATCCTCCTGACTGATGTCCCTGTCATCTACATTCAGGAAAATATTGGTGTGCCCGTATCTGAATGTATTTGTGAGCAGGCTGGAAAGCGCCGGGAGGCATTGCAGTTTTTTAGCTGGATTGTTACCTGCAGCAGGAACGAAAAAAAACTTGTATCCTGCAAACTGAGGCAGGTTATGAAGGGTATCTCTTCTGAAAATATCTTCGGAAGATTCTCCTTCACGGCCAAGTATAAACAGGAAGGGACGCTTAATTGAGACATAATCACTGTCGGCAGCAAAACAGGCATACCTGAAGTAGCATTCACTCCCGGGGCTGTTGAATTCATAAATCCTGTACTGGGCTTCAAGCTCAGATGGTGATATTAACAGATAAACAAATTGTGATATAACTAAGAATCTTGCAAAAGCCAGGTACCATTTTCTTTTTTTCATCTGCCTGTGTTAACAACAAGCAGTAAATTTAGATTTGAAGGCAATACCGGTAAAAAAAAATCAACGAACAGGGCAGATTTATCTATGAAAGATGAATAGTTATCAATCAGTAATTGCAGGAATTTCCTGATAATATTCTCAACAGTGATTACCGGCTGTCCGTTTGCAGAATAATTCTGATGAATGGAGGCTATTTAAGGTATTTTGATATTACGTCAAGCAGTTCCTGTCTGCCATAAGGTTTTGTCAGATATCCAACGCATCCTGCATTCATTGCCTTGTCGAGTTCTCCCGGGAAGGCGTAGGCAGTCTGTGCAATAATTGTTGTCCCGGGCTTTAAAGCCAATATTTCCCTTGTTGCCGCAAATCCATCTTTTACAGGCATTTTAAGGTCCATAAGCACTAAGTCTATTCCCTTTTCTGACCTGAAAATATCCACTGCTTCTTTGCCGTTTCTGGCCCGCAATATTTTAATATTCATTTTTTTCAGGACCGAATATATCAGCATGTAATTCGATTCTTCATCCTCTGCAACAAGGACTTTCCTGAGGCTTAACGCTTTGATTCCGGGTTTGTCAGACAAATCGCTTACTTCAGATTCAGATGGTCCGGCATGGAGAGGCAATGTAAATAACATCCTTGTTCCTTTTCCTGGTTCTGATTCAACCCGTATTTCCCCTCCGAGGAGTTCAATATAAGCTTTTGTAATGGCAAGCCCAAGGCCGGTGCCGCCGTATTCTCTTGAAACTTTGTGATCGATCTGGTAAAAACGTTCAAATATCCTTTCTTTTTCTTCATCAGGAATTCCTATACCTGTATCCTCAACATAGAATTCAATATTCTCACCCGATTTAATCAGACCTGTTTCAACATAACCTTTAGAGGTGAATTTTATGGCATTTGAAACAAGGTTGGAGAGGATCTGTAAAATTTTGCTTTCATCGGACCATACTGGTTCTGTTTCAGCGCAATTCTCATCATGAAGCCTGAAATCAATGCCCTTTTGGGTGGCATCAGCCTGATGCTGGAGTTGTATTACCTTAAGAATTTTACACAGATCAACCTGGCCGGTTTTCACTGTAGTCTGCCCGGCTTCTATCTGTGAGATATTAATAATATCATTTACAATTGAAAGCAACTGGCTGCTGCTCTGGAAAATAATATTAATATACTCCTGACGCTCAGCCTGAGTAATATCCTGCTGATCGAGAAAGCCGGCAAAACCAATTATTGCATTAAGCGGAGTCCGTATCTCATGACTTATATTATGAAGAAAAGCAGTCTTCAGCTTATCATGCTCTTCAGCTTTCTGTTTGGCTTTTAAAAGGTTTTCGTACAGAGCTTTCTTTTCAGTTATGTCCTCCTTAACAGCCACATAGTAATTAATCTGACCACCAGGTTCACGAAGCGGGGAAATTATAGCGCTTTCCCAGTACAGTTCGCCTGATTTCTTTTTGTTCAGAAATTCTCCATGCCAGGCATTTCCGGAGCTTATTGTTTCCCATAACTCTGCATAAAATTCTTTTGTATGGTGACCGGACTTTAAAATATTCGTATTAGCTCCTACAGCTTCCTCATTTGAATATCCCGTTATTCTGGTGAAAGCCGGGTTACTGTATTCTATAACTCCCGATTTGTCAGTAATTACAACACAGGCCCTGCTGTCAGCAACAGCCCTGCCAAGTAATCGCACACTCTGCTCTGCCAGCTTTCTTTCAGTAATGTCCTTAATCACTATATGCCGGGCATCCCTGTTATTGAACCGTATGCGGTGCGAGCTCAGATCGACATGCTTTATTTCACCAGATTTTGTAACATGCCGCCACTCTCCTGCATTCTGCTTTGAGTCATCCATTGTCTGCAGTGCGTCAATAAGCCGCGGAACATCTTCGGAAGGCCTGAGATCCTTTATTGTCAGCTTCAGAAATTCATCCCTTGAATAACCGTAAAGGTTAACAGCTGCAAGATTCACTTCAAGGAGCTGAAGAGTTTCAATATCATAGATCCACATAGGCTGTGGATTGTTCATAAACATATACCGGCAGTTTTCCTCGCTCTCTATCTCCTGTTGCAACTGCTTCTCATTCAATATTCTTTGTTTTTCTTCTGCATCAAGCAATGAACGGTATAACTCTTTCTCCCGCGACTGCGATGACATTTTCAACAGGACAGCAGTAAGCAGAATAAGCAAAATAATATTAAGAAGCATCAGGGCAGTCTCAATATACAATCCGGAGAACAGTTCAATCCTGTCAATCTTTGCCACCATAATCCACTTTGTCTCAGGAACGACATTTACATAAGCCAAAACAAGTTTCCCCCTGTAATCATAAGCAGATATAAAACCTGAAGTGCCTGTTACAGCTTTTATTGCCAGAATTTTATTGTCCGACTCAGCAATTTTAAGCTTCATGGGTTCCTGAGCTGAAAGATGAAGCCTGTTTAAATAAACAACACTGTCATTAACAACTTTAATTAGCAGATTTTCAGATGTTTTTGACGGCACAGGCCAGGCCTGAATAAGAGGAAAAAGGTACCTGTCAGGGTCGGTACGCATCAGAATTATACCTTTGACATCTCCATTGTTGCCTAATATGCGATTGACCATTTCAAAATGTACCTTCGCTGTACTTCCATTGAACTTGAAATCAGCATAAATTTTTTCAGACTGGCCGGTGACAAAACTAATTTCAGGCCTTACAATTATTTCTTTACAGGGAGTATCGACTGATGAGCTGTAGACCGGCTTTCCTGACTTATCAAATAAAATAATCTCGTCATAGCGCCATGAATTGAGAAATGGCCTGATAAGCGTATTCAACTCATCCTCATACTTATTTTTCCCTTCTGTGCCAATGTTGTCAAGATAATCTGTCAATAATTTATTTGCTGCGAAAAACCTTACTTCAGATAATCTTTCATTATACCACTGAGATATCTGATCAGTCTTTAAAATTGAAATCGCCTTAAGCTCATTGCCTTTATCCTGTTTCACTGACCTGATCCGGAGAACTGCAAATAAGATACCGGCAGCAATAAAAATCATACTTAAAGCTGTGGCAGCCAGTATTAAATTACCCGATTTGCGTAACCTGATCATTTTAACATATTTAATTACAATACAGTCAAAATATTATATCAAGCCTACTTCTTTTAAGGTTGATGATTTACAGAAAATTGTCCTCCTTAACGCAAATTACATAAAATTATAGATATATCATCATAGTAATATTGAAGATTATAAAAGAATTTAAAGTCCCCGGACAACAGTTACAGATATGCTATACAAAAGCTGTATAAGACTGACAGGCTTCTGATTTTCAATTATTTTTCTGAATTTTATAACAAAATATCTTTGAAGCTGTTATCAAACCTTTTTTTTGAAAGGATGTTATAATATAAATGGAAAGCTCAGTAAGGCAGAAACATGAAAGAAAAACAATGATTGTAGTGGCTCTGACAGCCATTACAATGGGTGTAGAGATCTTTTTCGGATTAAGGACCGGATCAATGGCCCTTCTGGCTGACGGCATACACATGGGATCGCATGTTCTTGCACTGGGTCTCAGCTGGATAGCTTATATATTTGTCAGGAAAACTGAATCGTCCGGAACCTTCGCGGGCAACTCCGATAAAATCCTTTCACTCTCGGGCTACAGCAGTGGTCTGATGTTGCTGATCTTTGCATTTGTTATACTATCTGAGGCAATCACCAGACTTACAGATCCTTCACCAATCCTTTACAAAGAGGCAATAACAGTTGCCTTCATCGGGCTGTTTGTAAACCTTGTCAGTGCCCTGATACTTCATCACAAAGATGAATATTCCGATCATAATATAAGGGCAGCATACCTGCATGTTCTTGCAGATGCTCTGACAAGTATTACTGCAATAACCGGACTTTTTGCAGCCATGTACACAAAAACAGTATGGATAGATCCTGTTGTGGGTATACTTGGATCAGCAGTAATAATGAAATGGTCGGTATCCCTGATGAAAGAATCGGGGAAGGTGCTTCTCGATTTCAGAAAGGATACCTGAATCTTACTGCAAGTATCCTCGCATGTTCTTCTTCAGGTTTATTTCCGCTGTAAAAACCTATAAGAGTCTTTGGAGAATAGAAATATATATCTCCTGAATTTGCAGGATGCCTGAGTTCAGTCTTATCATCATTTTCTCCTGCAACAATATCGCCTGAGCCTCTTAGAACAAGGTAGACTTCCTCCTCATCATTATGTCTGTGAGGATTGTTTGTACCACCAGAAGCAAAATCCATTATAAACAGGCTTGTCACTTTGCAGGCCGCAGCAAGCCTGTCACGTTTGCTGTCGGCAGCGCCAAGTAAAAGCTGGAAGGTTGTTGTGGGACCATGAGATGGGAGTGTCTGAAACTTAACTTCCTCCGTGTTTGCCATAACAGGCTCATCAGAGTTACTGCAGTTGTCCTCATTTAAAGGGAATCGCATTACGAGAACCGATAAAGTTGTCTCCCTCGGATTCAGGAAGTCAAAGCCTGTTCCCTGAGGTATATATATAAAGTCATTTGAACTTACCGGAATCTCTTTCTTTTCGTAATTAAACATACCTGTTCCTTCAAGTACAAACAGAACAAGCTCTTCATCCCTGTACTTTGCTGTTTTAGTTTTTCCACCCGGATCTACAAGCAGATTGCCATATCCGGAGAGTCCCTTTATAATTTCCGAATCCTGTTCACCATCACCAAGGATGGTTCTGTAACGGGCTGTACTGCTTGTTAAAACAGAACTGTGATCTACTGATTGATCCAGACTTCGCTTCAGATATTGTGATTCAGCACTGTTATAAAGCAGAAGAAAAATTACTGAAACTGATATTCCCCTCAGAAAATCCATAGAATAACTGTTAATTTATTAACAATCAATTTAATTGGAACCTGTCTGATTTGCATAAACCCCGTCATCGCTGAAATGCCACCATGGTCCGCCAGTCTGATGATAATCACCAATAATTCCCTTCTGCTTTGCCTCCATCATTGTCATCGGTGTATCAAACTCAGGTGTGGGATTGAACAAGCCTGGATTGTATTTCAGGTACCTGGCCTCCCGCAGGTATTTCTCAGCAACCTCATCCTCAAATTCAATTCCGAGTCCTGGGGTATCAGGAACAGGAATAACCCCGTCCTTAATTATCGGTTTTGGTATACCTGTAACAAGATCATCAACCCAGGGCATTTCTATTGTATGGCATTCAAGGGAAATGAATTCCTTTATTGTTGCTGCGGTGTGAACGTTTGCCATCATTCCTATTGGTGAGGAAGCGCAGTGAATCATTGTCGGAATACCGTACTGATAAGCGTAGTCGGCTATCTTTTTTGTTTCGATCATTCCTCCTGAAGTCAGAAGATCGGGGTGGATTATGCTTATTGTGTTGTTTTCAATCCATGGCTTGAAATTCTCAAGACTGAAAATATCCTCCCCGTTCAGAGTGGGAGTTTTTGAGCCGGCAGTTATCTGCCTGTTAAGGTTAACTGCATTGTATTTTGTAAAGTGTATAACATCCTCGATATAAGCCAGGTCATACTTCAGATCAGCCATGAAATTACCGAGCTCAATGCCGCTTTCCACAGTCATGTTACCGAAATGGTCAGCGCCCAGTTTCACCTTGTATCCTATTATCCCTCGTGCATCAAGAACATGCTGCCCCCATATTTCAAGACCCTTTTTTGTCGGGAGGTTGTTCATATATGCTCCCGGAATATCCCTTATCAGCGGAGGCGTCAGGTCAATCTTGTAATGCTTAAGCCCCATGTCAAGACGCCGCTTTATCATAAGTTTCAGGTCATCTGATTTGAGCACTGTGGGACAGTCAGCATAAATCTCAACCTTATCCCTTACTTTGTTTCCCAGCAATTTCCAGCAGGGCACTCCGAGAGCTTTCCCTGCAAGGTCCATAAGTGCGATATCAACGGCACAATAACCACCTGCGTATCTGCCGGGGCCAGTAAGATGCCTAATACTTGCAAGGATAGGTTCGATGTCAAGAGGATCCTTGCCCACAAGGTAAGGTTTAAGCATAAGAGCCTGGGCTATCCAGCCGGCATCCCTGACCTCACCCAGACCGGTAATTCCCTGGTTGGTATAGATCTTTATTATCGGGAAGTCGTATATTGAAGCCAGTGTGGCTCCGCGGATATCTGTTATTCTCAGATCCGATGGCCTGGATGGTGATTCTTTAGGACTTACGGCAAGGCCTTCATTCACGAGACCTGTAAAACCGAATGCCGTACCTCCGATGACTGAAGTTTTCAGAAATGATTTCCTGTCCATTTTAACCTGAATTTATGCATTCAAGTTAATAATAATCTTCCTGAAAACCTGTTAATTGAGCTTAAAATACTTATTAAGCAGCTGAACCATGTTATCCTTATGTATCGGTTTTGACAGATAATCGTTGCAGCCTGATTCGAGGGCTGTATCCTTGTCCTGCGAATATGCAGCAGCCGTCTGGGCAATAATTATCACATCCTTATTGAACTGCCGTATCAGCCTGGTTGCTTCATATCCGTCCATCTCAGGCATACTGATGTCCATAAGAATCAAATCAATATCCGGATTGCTGCGGGCAGCTTCAACTGCGGCAATACCATTAACAGCAAAAAGTATATCACGGCTGAACTTCCTTACAACTTTTTCAAGAATATTTCGTGAAAGAGGATCATTTTCAACAATCAGGATTTTAAGTCTGTCTGGTGCCATATTTTCATCGGCTTTTTCATTTTCACGGCATACAGGCGCTTTCTCTCCCTCTCCTGGCTTATCAGGTATTGTAAAACTAAAAACAGAACCTTTGCCCTGCTCACTTTCCGCCCAGATTTTTCCTCCATGCTTCTCAACAAATTCCCTGCAGAGAATAAGTCCCAGTCCGGTTCCTTTTTCTTCTGAAGTTCCTAATCTTGAAACATTTTCCGTTATTCTGAACAACCCATCCTTGATTTTCTCTGACATTCCAATCCCGTCATCCTTTACAGAAATTTTAGTTTCGCCGGCTACCTTTGAAACAATAATATCAATGACCCCTCCGGCAGGAGTAAACTTTATTGCATTGCTAATGAGGTTCCTCAGGACTGTCATCATCATATTCCTGTCAGCATAAATATAAATGTCTGCCGTGTTGTCGAATCTCAGAGAAATGTTTTTCGATTTTGTCTGGATTGAAAATTTCAAAATTTTCTCCCGTATAAGTGAAGAGAGATTAAAGGTCTCCAGGACAAACCTGACTTTGCCTGTTTTTGACATTGACCAGTCAAGAAGGTTTTCAAGAAGCTTATAAGTATTTTCCGAAGAAGTTCTCAAAAGGCTTATGCTCTCAGCTATCCCTTCCAACCTGTTTTCCCTCAGATCCTCATCCATTATCTCTGACAGTGTCATTATCACGCTGAGAGGGTTTTTCAGGTCATGACCGATTATAGAAAAAAACCTGTCTTTTTCAGCATTCCGTTCAATGAGCTCCCTTGTCTGTTTTTCAATTATCCTTCCTTGCTTGATCTTAACAAGATTGTTATACCATAATATAAAAGAAAGGCCAAGACCTATGCCAGCTATTGCAAGGCCGTTTATCTGATTTGAAACTAAGACATCAACATTTTCCTGGTAAAGAGAAATAGCAAAATAAAAAACAAGGTATCCGAAAGCAAAGTATATCAGCGCCTTGCGTGGAGGAATGATTATGATCAGACCTGTTATAAGACAGGAAAGCAGAAATGGAGTTATCGCACTCGTAACCATCTGATCTGCCGCGGCAAGCAAAGCGCCTATTAATAAAATCATACTTATTGCTATGTCAATGCAGATCCTTCTGATAAGAGTGTTTCCGAAAATCCTGTATGAAAAAATATATACCAGGCTTCCAATAATTGTGAATGAAATGAAAAGCAGAGTATGAAGGTTGGAAATTGCACTCCTCCATTCATGTTCCATACCTGTTGAAGTCTGAGCTTCATGATGGAAGATCAGATAAAATATAACACTCAGGGGTACTGCGATCACGGAAACATAAATTACCCTTCTTAAATTTTCACTTACTATATCTGACTGAGTAATCTCCTTATCCTCATCAGACAACCTAAAAAAATTTATGAATTTCCTGAAAATCTCCATCAGATAAAACTGAATTAACCGGATCAGAATCCGCTCACATTGTTAAAAAAAGTTAAAAATAGGAAAAATAATAAATTGCGCAAATTTTGCGCAGGTCATTCAATTATCAGGGCAACCTGAAGGTAATTGTTTACTGCTCCGATCAGCCTTGTCCTGACATAATATGATTCGCAGAATATCCTGAAAGCCAGGAACTCATGGTTCGGCACATTGAATTCATCAAACAGAAGTATATCCCCTTTTCTAAGATAAGGGGCCATGCTTGTCAGCGCAAAAAGTGTGGACGAAAACAGATCTGCATCAAGATGTATCACTTTCATCTTTTCTTGTGGAGAAGAATATGTTTTAAGGAACTCCGGGAGACTGTCCTGAAACAGTCCCTTGCAGAACTTAACCCGTACGTCTTTAATTACCGGTATATCTGCTGACATGTCACTTTTGCTGAAGGTACCCCAGTTTTCAGGCAGGCCTTCAAAAGTGTCAAAACCAAAAAATCTGCATTCACTGTTCTTCGAATTATCAACCCACCACCTGAATGAATGCCCTTCAGCAACACCGAACTCAAAGTAATCAAAGGGGATCTTACCCAGTCCTTTTGTTTCCGATATATATTGATACAATCTGAATCGCTTTCCATATTCCCTCGAAGGAGTATAAAAATCATTTAGTATTCCTTTAGACTCCTGTCCTGCAATCCATTTTGTAAGGGCAAGAGTATTTGATAAAAAGAACATAGGCCTCCTAACCCAGCCCAGCCAGAGATGTGGCCTGGCTGCAAGCACAAGCCCCTTTACAAATGCATTTACCCTGATCAGAGTTTTTTTCAGTCCCATAATAAAATATTGACGACCAAAGATAACTTTTTAGGGCCAGATATCTTCGGACCGGTAAACTCCGGTGAAGAATATGACAATAAATATTCCGGCGAATCATTATGTTT